>NZ_JBSGVS010000065.1:0-52171 GCF_053608565.1 Streptomyces sp. NPDC055025 | reverse complement strand
CCGGTGAAGAGCACCGCGCGGCCCCGGGACCGTACGCACCACAGCGTCGTGACGCGGTCCTCGCGTCGGCGCTCGCGTCAGCCCTTGCGGTTCTTGACCTCTTCGGTGAGCTGCGGGACGACCTCGAAGAGGTCACCGACCACGCCGTAGTCGACCAGGTCGAAGATCGGCGCCTCGGCGTCCTTGTTGACGGCCACGATCGTCTTGGACGTCTGCATACCGGCGCGGTGCTGGATCGCACCGGAGATCCCGGAGGCGATGTAGAGCTGCGGGGAAACGCTCTTGCCGGTCTGGCCGACCTGGTTGGAGTGCGGGTACCAGCCGGCGTCGACGGCGGCGCGCGAGGCGCCCACGGCGGCGCCGAGGGAGTCGGCGAGCGCCTCGATGATCGCGAAGTTCTCCGCGCCGTTGACGCCACGGCCACCGGAGACGACGATCGCGGCCTCGGTCAGCTCCGGACGGCCCGTCGACTCACGCGGGGTGCGGGAGACGACCTTCGTACCGGTGGAGCCCGCGCCGAAGGTCACGGAGAGCGCCTCGGCGGTGCCCGCGGCCGGAGCGGCCTCGACCGGAGCCGAGTTGGGCTTCACGGTGATGACCGGAACGCCCTTGGAGACACGGGACTTGGTGCTGAACGCGGCGGCGAACACCGACTGCGTGGCCACCGGACCCCGCTCACCCGCCTCCAGGTCGACGGCGTCGGTGATGAGACCGGAGCCGATACGGACCGCCAGACGGGCGGCGATCTCCTTGGCCTCGGCGGAGGACGGGAGGAGGACCGCGGACGGGGACACCGCGTCGTAGGCCGCCTGGAGCGCGTCCACCTTCGGCACGACCAGGTAGTCGGCGTACTCGGCGGCGTCGTGCGTGAGGACCTTGACCGCACCGTGCTCGGCGAGCACGGACGCGGTGTCCCCGGCGCCCGCGCCCAGCGCAACGGCGACCGGCTCGCCGATACGGCGGGCCAGGGTCAGCAGTTCGAGGGTGGGCTTGCGGACGGCACCGTCCACGTGGTCGACATAGACGAGAACTTCAGCCATGGGATTGCTCTCCTGCGAGTACGGGGAACGTGCCTGCGGGCACGGGGAACGAACGTGAGGGTGCGGGGCTCCGCACGAGCCTCAGATGAACTTCTGGCTCGCGAGGAACTCGGCGAGCCGCTTGCCGCCCTCGCCCTCGTCCTTGACGATCGTGCCCGCCGTACGGGCCGGACGCGCCGCCGCCGAATCGACCGCGGTCCAGGCACCCGCGAGACCGACCTCGTCGGCGTCGATCTCCAGGTCCTCCAGATCCCAGGACTCCACCGGCTTCTTCTTGGCGGCCATGATGCCCTTGAAGGACGGGTAACGCGCCTCGCCCGACTGGTCGGTGACCGAGACGACCGCCGGCAGGGACGCCTCCAGCAGCTCGCTCGCGGTGTCGCCGTCACGGCGGCCCTTCACCGTGCCGTCCTCGACGGAGACCTCGGAGAGCAGCGTGACCTGCGGGACACCCAGCCGCTCGGCGAGGACCGCGGGCAGTACGCCCATCGTCCCGTCCGTGGAGGCCATACCGCAGATCACCAGGTCGTAGCCGGTCTTCTCGACGGCCTTCGCCAGCACCAGCGACGTACCGACGACATCGGTACCGTGCAGATCATCGTCCTCGACATGGACAGCCTTGTCGGCCCCCATCGAGAGCGCCTTGCGCAGCGCGTCCCTGGCGTCCTCGGGGCCGACGGTCAGGACGGTGATCTCCGCGTTGCCGTCACCGTCGTAGTCGTCCGCGATCCGCAGTGCCTGCTCGACCGCGTACTCGTCCAGCTCCGACAGCAGGCCGTCCACATCGTCACGGTCGACGGTCAGGTCGTCGGCGAAATGCCGGTCACCGGTGGCGTCGGGCACGTACTTCACACAGACAACGATCCTCAAGCTCACGCCGGCTCTCCTACTGCATCGTCATTTCTGGGCTGCCTTGTTGCACGCAGCATAGGCGCCTTATGGGGCGGTTTCCGGTCGGGGGACCGGCGCACCGGAGACAATATTACTCGCCAGTACAGTCAGAGGATTCCCCCTGAGCAAGCGCTTGTAACTGTGAGCTTGCCAACGCCCGGACAGAAGGACGACCACGGCGGAAGCGGTGCGCGGCCGTGGCGGGCGAAAGCTCCGGCAGGCGCCCCGGCCCTCAGTCGCGCAGCGCGTTGAAGCGGCCCTGATGGTAGAGAAGCGGCCGGCCCGACCCCGCGGGATCGCCGACGACCACCTGCGCGATCACCAGACGGTGGTCCCCGGCGGGGACACGCGCGACCACCCGGCAGACCAGCCACGCCAGGACGCCGTCGAGCACCGGAACGCCCTCGGGTCCGGTACGCCAGGCCGTGGGCGGCGCGAAGCGGTCCGCGCCGCTGCGCGCGAAGGTGGCGGCCAGCTCGCGCTGATGCTCACCGAGGATATGGACGCCGACATGGGTGGCCTCGGCGAGGACCGGCCAGCTCGACGACGAGGTGCCCACCCCGAAGGAGACCAGCGGGGGCTCCGCGGCGGCGGAGTTGAGCGAGGTCGCGGTGAATCCGACCGGGTGGTCGCTCCGGGCCGTGATCACCGCGACGCCCGCCGCGTGCCGGCGGAAGACGGAGCGGAGCAGTTCGGGAGAGGCGAGCTGAGGAGTGCCGAGACCGGGGGTCACCGTCATCGAATTGTCCTTCTGCGGGCTGCGGGAGATACGTACGGGGTCCGTGGCTGCTCAGCAGCCCGGACAGCGCGCACTCGCGTTGCGGGCCAGGTCGACATGGACCCGCCCGTGGAGAAGGAGTTCCTGGGGCACCTCGTCAGGGTGACGATGCGTGGCGGGCGCAGTCAAGTGCGTAGGTCACACCGCCTCACCCAGCGCGGCGATCACATCGGCCTTGCGGGGCTGTCCCGCCGCTCTCTTCACGATGCGGCCCGCGGCGTCGAGGACCAGCACCGTGGGGGTCTTGAGGATGCCCAGTTCCCGTACGAGCTCCAGCCGCTCCTCGGCGTCGAGTTCGACATGGGAGACCCCGTCGACCATCCCCGCCACCTCGCTGAGGGTTCGTCTGGTCGCCCGGCAGGGCTGGCAGAACGCGCTGGAGAACTGGACGAGCGTGGCCCGCGCCCCCAGTTCGGCGCCCAACTCGGCCGCGCCGAGCCGCTTCTCGCCGTCCTTCACCCGCATCCTCAGTCTCCCGTCGACGCGACGGCGCAGCAGTCCGAAGGCGCCCGCCGCGGCGAGCACCGCCACGCACACCACCAGTCCCATCACACCGTCCGTCCTGTCCGTCCTGTCCGCCCTGAACGTCGCCCGTCAGCACACTCCCGGCACACACGCATGACGCACACCGGCATGACACCGAGCAGGCATGGCACCCGGGCCGCACCGGTGTCCCTGGGTGCAGCGTTCACACAACCGCAAAATATTCCGCGGTCCCACGGCGGCCACGGCGGGAGATGCTGACGCCATGGACATCGACATCAGAGGGCCGCGTTTCGGAGCGGCCGTCACCACCCTCGTACTCGCCGCGGTATTGATCACCGGCAGTGGCGCGCTGCTCGCCTGGCAGACGCTCTGCTTCGCGGTGGGCGCGGTGGGCGGCGTAGGGCGTTCACCGTACGGCTGGCTGTTCCGTACGGCCGTACGGCCGCGGATCGGACCGCCCGTGGAGTTCGAGTCGCCCGAGCCGCCGCGGTTCGCCCAGGCGGTCGGACTGCTCTTCTCCCTGGTGGGACTGGCCGGTTATCTCTGGGGGCCGCTCTGGCTCGGGCTGGCGGCCACCGGCTGCGCGCTCGCCGCCGCCTTCCTCAACGCGGCGTTCGGCTACTGCCTGGGGTGCGAGATGTATCTGCTGGTACGGCGGGTCGGCCCCGGGCTGCGCTGACGTGACGAGAATCTCGCCCCGCGCGCAGACCAGGACTGGCCACGGGGCCCTGTATGGGGCACCATCGGCGCAATGCCGAAAACCTACGGCTGCGTAACTTCCGCCGGGAGACCCCTCCCCGGAACAGAAGGGTCCCCACCAGATGGCAGAGCTCGTCTATCGACCGGTCATCGGCGCCGCCCGCACGATGTTCAAGGCGCTGGACCTGAAGATCGACACGCAGGGTTCGGAGCACATCCCGCGCACCGGCGGCGCCGTGCTCGTCAGTAACCACATCAGCTATCTGGACTTCATCTTCACCGGACTGGCCGCGCTGCCCCAGAAGCGTCTGGTGCGCTTCATGGCCAAGGAGTCGGTCTTCCGGCACAAGGTCTCGGGCCCCCTGATGCGCGGGATGAAGCACATCCCGGTCGACCGCAAGCAGGGCGAGCAGGCGTACGCCCACGCGCTGGACTCACTGCGCTCGGGCGAGATCGTCGGGGTCTTCCCCGAGGCGACCATCTCGCAGTCGTTCACGCTGAAGAGCTTCAAGTCGGGTGCGGCACGGCTGGCGCAGGAGGCCGGCGTACCGCTGATCCCGATGGCGCTGTGGGGCACCCAGCGGCTGTGGACCAAGGGCCGTCCGCGCAACTTCAGGCGCAGCCACATCCCGGTGACGATCCGGATCGGCGAGCAGGTGGAGGCCGCGGCGGACCAGTACGCGGGCGCGATCACCCGGCGGCTGCGCGAGCGGGTGCAGGAACTGCTGGAGGCGGCGCAGCGCGCGTATCCGGTGCGCCCCAGGGACGCGAACGACACCTGGTGGGTGCCGACGCATCTGGGCGGTACGGCACCGACCCCGGCCGAGGCCCGCGAGCTGGAAACGAGCTGAGCGGGCCCCGGCCGAAACGTCACTGCCGACGGCACGGAACGGAACCGCCGCGCCAGGCGCGGCGGAAGCCGTACGACGGACGGGCCACGCGTCCGTCACGCCCGGCCCAGGTCGGCCGGCGGGCCGGCCCCTCAGACCGCCGGATGGACCGTGACGCGTGCGCCGGGGCTCAGTTTCTCCAGTGACTCGGCGAGTTCCGCGCCGGCCGTGTCGAGTTCCCCGAGGGTCATGGGCGCGAGGCGCTCCAGCAGGAAGACCGCGTTCACCGATTCCTCGGTGAGCCGGGTGCGGACGCCCTGGCGCCAG
This sequence comes from Streptomyces sp. NPDC055025, assembly GCF_053608565.1. NCBI lineage: Bacteria > Bacillati > Actinomycetota > Actinomycetes > Kitasatosporales > Streptomycetaceae > Streptomyces > Streptomyces sp. NPDC055025. Next base: position 47,120 of record NZ_JBSGVS010000065.1, on the reverse strand, counting down.
TTCCAGCGGCGGCAGGTGACGCCTTCGTCGTCGCACCAGACGACCTCGCCGGGCTCGGGGTACTCCACCGCCGGTTCACCGCCCGCGACGGTCGCGAACGGCTCGTCGCCCGTGGCCCGTACGAGCCGCATACCCCCGGCGATACGGTCGGTGTCCTCGCCGCCCACGGGGATGAGATGGGCGACGCTCACGGCGTTGTAGAGATCGACGAGCAGATTGATCCGCGGCAGCCCGGAGTCGGACAGGGCACGCTTGGCCAGGGCCTCCGCGGAGTTGCGGGTACGGGACGGCTTCGCCCCGAAGGCGGTGTACGTCTCGCGCCAGGCGGCCAGACGCGGGTCCTCGTGCGGGGCACGTCCCCCCAGCCGGTCGGCGAGCCGCCGGGCCGCGTCGTCCAGCAGTGCCGAACTGCCTTCGGTGCTGGGGCCGTTCACCAGGCCATGGGCCTCGACGGCGAGATGGGTGAAGCCGGGCGCGAGGGTGCGTACCTCGTCCGACACGGTGAGCGTCAGGGTCATGATCCGTGGTGCCTCAGGATTTCCGGAGTGGACGGCGGGGTGGCCGGCGGAGTAATCGTCTCGGAGTGGACGGCTGAGTGGACGGCTGGGAGTGGACCGCTCGGCGTCGCTGTCACAGCGCGGTGGGAAGCGTCCGCCAGAGGTGCGACCGGTCGGGGGCGGCTCGCAACGCGCTCAGAACGACCGGATGCGGTGCATCGTAGAGTACTGGATAGTCCATCTCATTGCACTCGGGTCGTACGGTCCAGGCCAGCCGCTCGCGCTCCAGGGAGAACTGGGCGTCGATACCGGGCTTGTTGCCGCGCGGATCCTGCCGGGCCCAGCGGTCCCGCCCCGGCAGCCTGACCGCGACCAGACCGTGCAGCACGGGATCCGTTCCGTCGTCGGCGGCGAGCCGCTGGTAGCAGAGGGCGGCCGGGATGGACTCCGCCCGCAGCAGCGCGGTCAGGGCGTGCGCCTTGGCGTAGCAGATACCGGTGCGCCGCCCGAGGACGTCCGAGGCACGCCAGGTGACGCGCGGATCGTCCGCGTCGTACGAGTGCGGGATGGTGTCGCGGACGAATTCATAGGCCGCCTTGGCGTATGAGTATGCGTCCGTATGCGCCGAACGGAGACGGGCCGCGGTCTCCCGTATCAGCTCGTGCTCATGGTCGATGGTCTCGTCGGCGGCCAGGTAGGCGGAGAGTTCGGGATTCCGCTGGATGAGGCGCATAGCGGCGACCTTAGACCGAGCGGTCGACCGGATCCAATGATTTTCCGGTCGACCACATACTCATGCAATTCAGAGGCCGCCCGTCACGCGGCCATCTCCTCCTTCAGCGCCTGCACGAACGCGTCGACGTCCTCCTCGGTCGTGTCGAAGGCGCACATCCAGCGGACGTCCCCGGCCCTCTCGTCCCAGAAGTAGAACCGGAAGCGGCGCTGGAGCCGCACGCTCACCTCGTGCGGCAGCCGGGCGAACACCGCGTTGGCCTGGACGGGATGGAGGATCTCCACGCCGTCCACCGCGCGCACGCCCTCCGCGAGCCGCTGGGCCATCGCATTGCTGTGCCGGGCGTTGCGGAGCCACAGATCGCCCGCGAGCAGCGCCTCCAACTGCACCGATACGAACCGCATCTTGGACGCGAGCTGCATCGACAGCTTGCGCAGATGCTTCATCGCCCTTACGGCGTCCGGGTTCAGGACGACCACGGCCTCACCGAAGAGCATGCCGTTCTTCGTCCCGCCGTAGGAGAGGACGTCCACGCCGACGGCATTGGTGAAGGTGCGCATCGGTACGTCCAGGGACGCCGCCGCGTTGGCTATGCGCGCGCCGTCGAGATGCACCTTCATACCCCGCTCGTGCGCGTGCGCGCAGATGGCCCGGATCTCGTCGGGGGTGTAGACCGTGCCCAGCTCGGTGTTCTGGGTGATCGACACGACCTGGGGCATGGCCCGGTGCTCGTCCTCCCAGCCCCATGCCTGCCGGTCGATCAGCTCGGGGGTGAGCTTGCCGTCCGGCGTGGGTACGGTCAGCAGCTTGAGGCCGCCGACCCGTTCGGGCGCACCGCACTCGTCGACGTTGATGTGCGCCGACTCGGCGCAGATCACCGCGCCCCAGCGGTCGGTGAGGGCCTGGAGCGCCACGACATTGGCGCCGGTGCCGTTGAAGACCGGAAAGGCCTCCGCGCTCTGCCCGAAGTGGCTGTGCATGATCCGCTGGAGATGATCGGTGTAGTCGTCGTCGCCGTAGGAGACCTGATGGCCTCCGTTGGCGACGGCGAGCGCGGCGAGGATCTCGGGGTGGCCTCCCGCGTAGTTGTCACTGGCGAAGCCGCGCACCGCCGGATCGTGGTGCCGGCGCGCGTCCGTCGTACGGCTCACGGCTCGGGAGTCAGCCACAGTCGCTTTCCATTCACTTCCCTGGCGGGCCGCTCCCAGACCGCGGCAATGGCCTCGGCCAGCACCGTGACATCCGTGAAGCCCGCGAATTTGGCGTTCGGGCGCTCGGCGCGCAGCGCGTCGTGCACCAGCGCCTTGATCACCAGGATGGCAGCCGCCGCTCGTGGCCCCTCCTCGCCCCCCGCCTTGCGGAAGGCGTCGGCGAGCGCCAGCGTCCAGGCCTCGGCGGCGGCCTTGGCCGCGGCGTAGGCGGCGTTGCCCGCGGTGGGCCTGCTCGCGCCCGCGGCGCTGATCAGCAGGAACCGGCCGCGGTCGCCGCGCAGCAGACCGTCGTGGAAGGCGAGCGAGGTGTGCTGGACCGTACGGATCAGCAGCTTCTCCAGCACCTCCCAGTCGGCGAGGTCGGTCTCGGGGAAGGAGGCGCTGCCGCGCCAGCCGCCCACGAGATGGACCAGTCCGTCGACCCGGCCGAACTCCTTCTCGGTCTTGTCCGCCCAGGCCCGGGTGGCGTCGAGGTCGAGCAGATCGACCGTGTCACCGGTGACCGTGGCTCCGCCGTGCGCGTAGCGGGCGGCGTCGACGGCTTCCGCCAGCCGTGCCGGGTCCGCGTCGGCGGCCACGACGACGGCACCCGCCTCGGCCAGCCGCAGCAGGGCGGCACGCCCCGCCGGACCCGCCGCTCCCGCGACCGCGACGACCGCGCCCTCCAGCGCGCCGCCGCCCGTACCGCCGTTCCCGTCCATGCCCGTCGCCTCCCGCGGCCGATGGGTCACGCGGCCACCCGCTCGCTGCTCGTGGCGGTGATCCCCTTGGTGGAGGCGATCACGTTCTTGAGCTTCTTGGCAAGCGCCTCGTAGAACATGCTGAGCGGAAACTCGTCCGGCAGCACGTCGTCGACGAGCTTACGGGGCGGCTGCGACAGATCGAGGGCGTCGGGACCCTTGGCCCAGCGGGAGCCGGGGTGCGGGGAGAGATACTCCGAGACGAGGTCGTACGCCGCGAACCAGTGGACCAGCTTGGGACGGTCGATACCGGCCCGGTAGAGGTCCTCGATCTCCGCGCAGAGCTGGTTGGTGACGGCGGGGGCGCGGTCCCAGTCGATCCGCAGGGTGTTGTCGGTCCAGCGCAGCACATCGTGCCGGTGGAGATAGGCGAAGAGCAACTGGCCGCCGAGGCCGTCGTAGTTCCGCACCCGCGCGCCGGTGACCGGGAAGCGGAACATCCGGTCGAAGAGCACGGCGTACTGCACGTCGCGGCCCTGCGCGACCCCGTCGGCCTCCAGCCGTACGGCCTCACGGAACGCGGTGAGGTCGCAGCGCAGCTCCTCCAGTCCGTACATCCAGAACGGCTGGCGCTGCTTGATCATGAACGGGTCGAAGGGGAGGTCGCCATGGCTGTGGGTGCGGTCGTGGATCATGTCCCAGAGCACGAAGGCCTGCTGGCAGCGGTCCTGGTCGCCGACCATCTCGCGGATGTCGTCGGGGAGTCCGACCCCGAGGGTGTCCACGGCGGCCTCGGTGACCCGGCGGAAGCGGGCGGCCTCGCGGTCGCAGAAGATCCCGCCCCAGGTGAACCGCTCGGGAGCCTCGCGCACGGCGATGGTCTCCGGGAAGAACACCGCGGAGTTGGTGTCGTACCCGGCGGTGAAGTCCTCGAAGGTGATCCCGCAGAAGAGCGGATTGTCGTAGCGCGTGCGCTCCAGCTCGGCCAGCCACTCGGGCCAGACCATACGCAGCACGACCGCTTCGAGATTGCGGTCGGGATTGCCGTTCTGCGTGTACATGGGAAAGACGGCGAGATGCTGGAGGCCGTCCCGCCGGTCGGCCGCGGGCTGGAAGGCGAGCAGCGAGTCCAGGAAGTCGGGGACGTCGAAGGCGCTGTCGGCCCATTTGCGGAGGTCGGCGACGAGCGCCCGGTGGTACGCGGCGTCGTGCGGCAGCAGCGGGGAGAGCTGTTCGACGGCGGAGGTCACCCGGTCGAGCGTCGCCTCCACGAGCTGGCGCGCCGGGGCGCCCTCGGCGTCGAAGTCGACCGAGCCGTCCTCGGACTGCCAGGGGCGGATCTCCTCGACGGCATTCTTGAGCTGTGTCCAGGCCGGGTGCTCGACCACCCGGGCAGCACCGACAGCACGGCTTGTGCCGGACGCGGCGTCCTGCGCAAGAATTTCCGTCATGTCACTTCCTCCACACGAGATCTTGGCGTAAAGACACCGTATAGGCCCCTTGTTCCGCTGTACAAGGACGGTCGTGAGAAATTATCCTGCGGACCCCCCATGGTCACCGCCGTTTTTCCTGCCGTAATGAGGTAGGACACACACTTCCATCGTGCGGCACGGCGCCTCGACGAGCCACCGCTCCCCGGGGGCGGCTCGCCGCCGCACAACGGGTTCCCATCCGCCGACCGGCCGTTAGAGTGCGCCAGGCCGTGTCGGCACTGTCAAGACACGGCCTGGAGCCGCAGTCGACGGAAGCGAGACGAACCTTGACTTTCCAGACCATCGGTCATCGTGGAGTGATGGGTGTCGCACCCGAGAACACCCTGCGTTCCTTCGTACACGCCGAGCGCGCCGGTATGGACGCCATCGAGCTGGATCTGCATCTGAGCAAGGACGGCGCGCTCGTCGTGATGCATGACACCGAGGTGGACCGTACGACCGACGGCACGGGCGCCATCGCCGAGCGGACCCTCGCCGAGCTGCGGGAGCTGGACGCGGGCGACGGCGAGCGGATCCCGGTCTTCGAGGAGGTCCTGGACGCCGTACGGTCGCCGATCCAGGCCGAGATCAAGGATGTGGCCGCGGCGAGGGCGCTGGCCGAGGTGATCCACCGGCGCGGGCTGACCGGGCGCGTCGAGGTGTCGTCGTTCCATGACGCGGCGGTCGCCGAGATCGCGGCCCTGGTGCCGGGGGTACGGACGGTGCTGATCGCGAGCCGCTGGGGCGCGGACGTGGTGGACCGGGCCGAGGCGGTGGGCGCCGCCTCGCTGGCCCTGAACATCCGCAGACTGACCCTGGAGATCGTGGAGCGCGCGCACGACCGGGGGCTGCGGGTGATCGGCTGGGTGGTGAACACCCAGGATCAGCTACGGCTGGCGCGGGCCTTCGGACTGGACGCGGTGACCACCGATCTGCCGGAGATCCGGCGGACCGGCCGGTTCACGGCCTGAGCCCCGGCGCCTGAGCCCCGGCGCCTGGATCGTGCGTCTGGGTCACGGGCGGGCCGCGCGGGTCATCCGGCCAGGGGCTTGACCAGCAGCTCGAACGCGAGATCGTCGCGCTGCGGGATACCGAAGCGCTCGTCGCCGTACGGGAACGGGAAGAGCTTTCCCGTACGGCGGTAGCCGCGCCGCTCGTACCAGGCGATTAGTTCCTCGCGGACCGTGATCACGGTCATATGCATCTCGCGGACGCCCCAGGTCTCGTGCGCCAGGCGCTCCGCCTCGGTGATGACCCGTCGGCCGAGCCCCCCGCCCTGCGCGCCGGGCGATACCGCGAACATCCCGAAGTAGGCGGCCTCGCCCCGGTGTTCGAGCTGGCAGCAGGCGACCAGCTCACCGTCGCGCTCGACCGCGAGCAGCCGGCTGCCCGGCGCCTCGATCACCTCCAGCACGCCCCGCGGATCGGTCCGCCGGCCCTCCAGGATGTCCGCCTCGGTGGTCCATCCCTGGCGGCTGCTGTCCCCCCGGTAGGCCGACTCGATCAGGGCGACGAGCGCCCCGGTGTCGGCCGCGGTGGCGTCCCGGTAGGTGAGTTCGCCGGTGGGGCGCGAGGCGGTGTCCATGGTGCGCGTTCTCCGTATCCGGTCGTGCGGTGTCGTGTCGTGTCGGTACGAGACATCCTGAAGAAACGCTCGCAGCCTAACCCGGCCCCGGACGGACGCACCCGGGCGGTGGGAAGGGACCCGGTCCCCCGGCCGCGCTCACCCGGCCTCGCTCATCCGGAGCGCGGGCGGCCGTACCGCGGTACGAACCCGAGCAGCCGGGCGCAGGCCTCGGTGTCGAACAGCGACTCATGGCCCGCCAGCTCGTCGAAGACGGGCACCCCCGGGTGGTAGCGCGTCATCAGCTCCGCGGTCGGCAGCGGTGAGCTGGTCTCGCGCGCGGCCACATTGACCACATGGCAGCCGGACAGCCGGATCTCCACCGCGCGCCGGACCGCCTCGGCCGCGTCCCGGGTGTCCAGCCAGCCCCACAGATCCATCCGGTGCGCCGCGGGATCGGTCCGTACGGCGTCGAGCTGGCTCATCAGCCGTTCCCCGGTCCCGGTGAAGGGCAGCCGCAGACAGACGATGTCGGTCCCGTATCGCCGGTGGACGGAGCGGGCCGTCTCCTCCAGAACGATCTTCGACAGTCCGTAGGGGTCCTGGACGAGCGTCGGATGCTCCTCGTCCAGGGGGACGTAGCGAGGCGACTGCGGCACCGGCGACCAGGCGAGTCCGACGGCCGCCATGCTGGAGGCGGCCACCACCCGGCGGACACCGCCGCGCCCCGCCTCGTCCAGCACCCGGTGCGCGGTCAGACAGTTGGTGGCGAAGAGATCGCTCGCGTCGTCCACGTTGGGATGCGGGATCGCGCCGAGATGGACGACGGCCTCGGCTCCGTCCATCGCCTTGCGCACCAGATCGGGATCGCGCAGATCCCCGGTGTGGACGGACTCGGCGCGTGGCTCGTCCACCGGGAGCAGATCGGTGGCGACGACCTGGTGGCCCCGGGCCAGCAGATCGTCGAGCACGAACCGTCCGATATGGCCGGCCGCCCCGGTGACCAGTACCCGCATCAGCCCTTCACCGCCCCGACCAGTCCGTTGACGAAGTACCGCTGAAGACTGAGGAAGAGCAGGATCACCGGAATGACCACGATGAGCGCGCCCGCCATCAGATTGTTGTAGTGCGGCACGTTCTCCGCCGAGAGCGTCTGGAGACCCAGCGGCAGGGTGTAGGTGGACGGATCGTTGAGCGAGACCCGGGTGAGCAGGAACTCGTTCCAGGTCGGGATCGCCGTCAGCAGCGCCACCGTGATCAGGGCGGGCCTGGCCAGCGGCAGATAGACACCGGTGAAGATACGCAGCTCGCTCGCGCCGTCGACACGCGCCGAGTCGCGCAGCTCGCCCGGTACGGCCGTGAAGGCTCCGGTCATCAGCAGGATCGACAATGGGGCACCGCCGTTGACGAAGGGCAGCACCAGTCCGAAGTGCGTGCCGAGGATGCCCATCTTGTTCTCCAGCAGCACGATCGGCAGCATCACCGTGATCCCGGGGACGAACAGCAGTGCCACGAAGAGCTTCTGGAGGGCGCCCCGGCCGGGGAAGCGCAGTACGGCGAAGGCGTAGCCGGCCGCCGCGTAGATCACCAGTGTCAGGACCACCGTATAGCCCGTCACCAGCAGGCTGTTCAGGAAGAAGTCGAAGAAGTGCAGCTTGTTCCAGGTGTCGACGAGGGTGTCGAGCGTCGGGTTGTCCGGGATGAGATGTCCGCCGCGTACGACCTCGATCTGGTCCTTGAAGGCCGCCGACACCATCCACAGGAACGGGTAGACGCTGACGAGTCCGTACAGCGCGAGCAGAACGCCGACGACGGTGCGGGCGATCAGCCGGCGGCTGCGGGCGGCGCGTTCGCCGGGCGGGCCGGTACGCGCCTTGAGGGGTATCGATGTCATGTCGTGCTCCGCGATGTCATGTTCTGCTCCGCAGCGCGCGCAGATTGATCAGGGCGAGTACCAGCGCGGCGGCGAAGAGGATCCAGCCGAGCGCGCTGGCGAGCCCCAGGGTGGGGAGGAGGTTCTTCAGGAACGCGAGGCGGTAGGCCTCCAGCCCCAGCACATTGGTGTGGTCCCCCGGGCCGCCGTTCGTCATCACCAGGAAGGTCTGGAAGCCCTGGAGCGACTCCCGCAGATTGAGCAGCACCACCACGGCGGTGATGGGCCGCACCAGGGGCCACACCACCGAGGCGTTGGTACGCCACCAGCCCGCGCCGTCCAGCTCCGCGGCCTCCAGCACACTGCGGTCGATGCCCTGGAGTCCGGTGAGATAGAGCAGCATCGCGACCGGGACCTGTCCCCACACCGTCACCACGATCATGGTGGGCAGGGCGGTGGACGGGTTGCCGAGCCAGCCCTGCGGCTGCTGGAGGGAGCCCAGCCCCAGGCTGCCGAGCAGGACGTTGATGGCGCCGTCCGGCTGGAGGATGTACTGCCAGGCGAAGAAGACCGCGACTCCGCTGGTGACATAGGGCAGGAAGTACACCGAACGCAGCACCGACCGGAACCGCTTGATCCGGTTGAGCAGTACGGCCAGCGGAAAGGAGACCGCGACGGTCAGGGCCGGTGAGGCGATCATGACCCAGAGCGTGTTGGCCGCCGCGTGCCGCACCCGGGGCGCGTAGACGGGGCTGCGCCAGAGCAGATCGGCGTAGTTGTCGAAGCCGACCCACTTCCAGTCCGGGGTGAACCCGTTCCAGGTGGCGAAGCTGAGCGCGAAGCCGTATCCGACGGTGTACAGGCCCATGACACAGAACAGGACCACGGCCGGGGCGACGAACAGATACCCGGTGAGCGCCTCGTACGAACGCGGGCGCCGGCGGCGCGTACCCCCTGCCGCCGGCGCCTTCGTCACCGCGCCGGGAACGGTTGTCACCGTGCCGCCGCCCAGTAGGAGGCGTTGAGCTCACGGAGTTTGCGGGCCGTCTCCTCGACGGACCGCTGCTTGAGCGGGGTGAGATCGGCGAGGATCGCGCCGGCGTCGTCCTGCTCGTAGCCCGGCGCGCGGAACTCGTTGCCGCGGTTCGGGTCGTAGGTGTTCTGCGGGGTGCCCTTGAAGCTGTCGACCATGGCGGCGAGCGCCGGGCCGAGCACGGTGGCGGAGTCCGCGCCGAGTTCGGTGGCCGGTACGTCGGAGGCGTCCGTGGCGAACTTGGCGGCGGCCTTCTGGGTGGAGAGGAACTCCATCCACTTCTTGGCGTTCCCGGGCTGGTCGCTGGTCGCGCTGACGCTCAGACCGGTGAGCGCGAGCGGGCCGAGCGCACGGTCCGGTACGGCGCCGTCCTTCAGGGCGGGCAGTCCGAACGCGAACACGTCGTCGGGGCTCATCCCGTTCTGCTGGAGGAAGGCGAGGGTGAAGGTGCCTCCGACGTCAAAGGCCGCCTTGCCCTGGGCGAAGGCCTGGTCGGCCTCGTCGATGGTGAGGCTCTGGGTGCCCGGCATCCAGTAGGGCGTGAGCTGGTCGTACAGGCTCAGCACCTTGATCCCGTTGGGCGAGGCGAAGTCCGCGCTCTCGTCCTGGCCGAAGAGCGCCTCGTACCCCTGCTGTCCGAGCTGGCTGAAGGCGAGCGGCTGGAGGACCCAGGTCAGCCCGGTGGCCTGGACCTTGAGGCCGAGGGCGAGACCGCCGGTGGTGGGGTTCTTGGCGGTGGTCGCCTTGAGCGCGGCCAGGAACCCGGCCCAGTCGGCGGGGGGCTCGGTGATGCCCGCCTCGGCCAGCATCTTCTTGTTGGCGTAGACGATGCCGAAGGTGCCCACGGTGAGCGGCACGCTGTAGCGGGCGCCCTCCTCGATGCCGTGGTCCCTGGCGGTCTCGGGCTGCGAGTCCTTGAAGCGCTGTGCGGTGACGAGTCCGGACTCCTGTACGGCCTGCTGGATACGGCCGGCCCACTCGCCCTTGAAGTCGTCCTTGAGGTCGGCGACGATGCCCGCCGCGCCGAAGACCCGGTCCTCGCCGTCGGAGTGGACTTCGAGCACATCCGGCAGATCGCCGGTCTTCGCCGCGCTCTGCACCTTGGTGGTGTACGCGTCGTCGGGGGTGTACGCCTCGATCTCGACCGAGATGCCGGTCTGCTTCTCGAACTCGGCCGCCGCGTTGCGCAGCGCGCCCACATGGGACTGCTTGAAGGTCCACATCTCCAGCGAGGCGGAGTCCCCGCCGGAGTCGGACGATCCGCCGCAGGCGGCGAGGGTGGTCAGTGAGAGCGCGGTCGCCGCGGCGACCACCGTGAGCCGGACATTCCGCGAAAATGGTATGCGCATCGCCCCTACCTAAGGATCAACCGTTCAGAAGGCCGAATGACGTTGGAGTGACTGAACTTATGGTCGAGGTGATATAGCGTCAAGACGCACGTCGAGATTTCGTGCTGACCGGATCGCCGAGGGGCGCCGGTGCGAGAAGCGGAGGTTCCGTGGAATCGGTGGCAGCAGCAGCGCGCGGGCGCAAGCCCGAAGAGGTCAAGTCCGCCGCTCGGGTGCTTGAGGTGCTCGAACTACTCGGGGCGGAGGGCGCCCGGCTCTCGCTCGCGGAGATGGCCGGTGCCATGGCCGTGCCCAAGAGCAGTCTGCACGCGATCCTCCGCACGATGGAGGCACGCCACTGGGTGGATCTCGACGCGTCGGGCACCCGCTACAGCCTCGGTCTCAAAGCCCTGCTGACGGGCACGGCCTATCTGGAGGGCGACGATGTGGCGAGCCTCGCGGGACCGGTGCTCGACGCGCTCGCCGAGGAGACCGGCGAGTCGGTCCATCTGGGCAGACTCGACGGTACGGACGTGGTCTACCTGGCCAAACGCGAGTCGCGGCACGCGCTGCGGATGTATTCGGCGGTGGGCCGCAGACTGCCCGCGCACGCCACCGCGCTGGGCAAGGCGATGCTCTCCCAGTACGACGCGGCCGAGGTGCGGATGCGGCTCAACTGGCCGCTGGAACGGCTCACTCCGGACACCGTGACCGATCCCGAGTCGCTGCTGTCCCAGCTCTCGGAGGCACGGCTGCGCGGCTGGGCGATGGACGACGGCGAGAACTCGCCCGACATACGGTGCGTGGCCGTGGCGCTCGGCACCGGCCACGGCGGCGGCGACGCGATCAGCTGCTCGGCGCCCAAGAGCCGGATGGACGACGCCCGCGCCGAGGAAGTCGCCCGCGCGGTCACCGAGGCGGCCCACTCGCTGGGGACCCTGCTCAAGCGCCTCGGACAGCACTGAGGACCGCCGAAGCCTCCGCACGATATTTGGTAGAGTCGTTGACAAATGAAAGTCGACCTCCCTACGTTCGAGTAGCGGTACATCATCCTGCTATCTGTACGCTGGAGTTCGCATGGCTCAGCCTGATGCCCGCTCCGATCTTCTCGCTCCCGCCCCCTGGGTCGAGGAACGCGGCGCCAAGGTCCGCATCACGGCCGTACGCACCTTCCTGACCGCCCCGCACGGCTGTCCCCACCTCATCGTCCGTGTCGAGACCACCGAACCGGGGCTGTACGGCCTGGGGTGCGCCAGCGATCCGCAGCGCACCCTCGCCGTACGGTCCGTGCTCGACGCCTATCTCGCGCCGCTGCTCACCGGGCGCGATCCCGACGACATCGAGGACCTCCACCGGCTGATGCTCAACAGCGCCTACTGGCGGGGCGGTTCGATCACCGGCAACGCCCTGGGCGGTATCGATGTCGCCCTCTGGGACCTCAAGGCCAAGCGGCTCGGAGTCCCGCTGTACTCGCTGTTCGGCGGACGGGTCCGTACCCGCGCCGACGCCTACACCCATGTCGACGGGGCCGACGCCGCCGAGCTCGCGGAGAAGGTGGTGGCCGCGCGGGAGCGCGGCTACCGGCATGTCCGGGTCCAGGCGGCGGTCCCCGGTTCGGACACCTACGGCACGAAGGCCGGCGGTCCGGCCGACGCGTCGGCGCTGCGCCGGCGCGCGGTGCCCTGGGACTCCGCCGCGTATGTACGGACCGTGCCGGGCATCCTCACCGGGGTACGGGAACGGGTCGGCGACGGGACGGAGCTGCTCCACGATGTGCATGAGCGGCTCGATCCCCGCCAGGCACGGGAGTTCCTGCGCCGGGTCGAGGGGGCCGGGCTCTACTTCGTCGAGGATCTGCTCGCCCCGGAGGACGCGGCGCACTTCGCGGGGATGCGCGCGGCCTCCTCCGTACCGCTCGCGGTCGGTGAACTCTTCAGCGACGTGGGCCAGTTCCTGCCGCTGCTCGAAGGGCCCGTGCCGGTCATCGACTTCGCCCGGGTGCGGATCCCGACCCTGGGCGGGCTGACCCCGGTCCGCAAACTGGCGGCGCTCTGCGAGCTGCGTGGGGTACGGCTAGCCCCGCACGGGCCCGCCGATGTCAGCCCCGTCGCCCAGGCCGCCACCCTCGCGCTGGACATCAGCAGCCATGCCTTCGGGGTCCAGGAGGCGGCCGAGTTCCGGCCGGCGGTCGCCGAGGTGTTCCCCGGCACCATCACGGCCCACGACGGGGGGCTCGTCCCCCATGAGACACCCGGCCACGGTGTCGACTTCGACGAGAGCGCCGCCCGCCGCCACCCCGTGCCCGAGCCGCTGGAGCACGACCGCTGGGCCCTGCTGCGCAACACCGATGGGAGTGTGCAACGACCGTGACCTCCGAGACCTCCGGCAACCGAAGGGCCCTGGTCGTCCGTGGCGGCTGGGAGGGACACCAGCCGGTGGCGATCACCGAGCTGTTCCTGCCCTTCCTGCGCGCACGCGGATTCGACATCCGGATCTCCGACACCCTCGGCGTCTACGCGGACGCCGAACTCCTCGACGCCACCGATCTGGTGGTCCAGTGCTGGACGTCGGGCGAGCTGACGCGGGAACAGAGCGCCGGGCTCGCCGCGGCGGTCCGCGCGGGCACCGGACTGGCCGGCTGGCACGGCGGGATCGTCGACTCCTTCCGCGGCGATGTCGGCTATCAGCTCCTCACCGGCGGTCAGTTCCTGATGCACCCGCCCGGCTTCTCCGACCACACGGTCACCCTCGCCGAGGAGCACTCCGGCCATCCGGTGATCGCCGGACTCAGCGACTTCCGGGTCCATACGGAGAAGTACTGGCTGGCCACCGACCCGTTGATCGATGTCCTGGCGACCACGGAGTTCACGGCGGACGAGGAGCGGGCACGGCCGGTCACCATGCCCGCCGTCTGGACGAGGCACTGGGGGGCGGGACGGGTCTTCGTGTCGGCCATCGGCCACAAGCCGGACGACTTCGACGTGCCCGAGGTACGGACACTCACCGAGAGGGGGCTGCTGTGGGCGAGCCGCTGAGGATCGGCATGGTCGGCGCGGGCAAGATCAGCGGGGCCTATCTGGACACACTGGAACGGCTGGACGGCGTCACGCTCACGGCTGTCACGGATCTCGACCCCGGCCGCGCCGGCGCGGTGGCCGCCCGGGTGCCCGGGGTCGCGGTCAGCGGCTCGGTGGCCGAGCTGGTGGCACGCCCCGATGTCGACGCCGTACTGAACCTCACGATCCCCGCGGCCCATGCCGAGGTGGCCCTCGCGGCGCTCGCCGCGGGCAGGCATGTGTACGGGGAGAAGCCGCTGGCCGCCACCCGCGCGGAGGCGGACGCCGTACTGGCCGCGGCCGGGGCCGCCGGGCTGCGGGTCGGCTGCGCCCCGGACACCGTTCTCGGCACGGGCGTCCAGACCGCGCGCAAGGCGGTCGACGACGGGCTGATCGGCACCCCGGTCGCGGCGACGGCCTTCATGACCACCCCGGGACATGAACGCTGGCACCCGGACCCGGAGTTCTACTACCGGCCGGGCGGCGGCCCGCTGCTCGACATGGGTCCGTACTACCTCTCCGCCCTGGTCCATCTGCTGGGACCGGTCGTCCAGGTCACCGGCGCCGCGTCGCGGCCCCGCGCCGAGCGGGAGATCGGCAGCGGCCCCCGGGCGGGCGAACGGTTCGCCGTCGAGGTGGCCACCCATGTCACCGGCGTACTGCGTCACGCGGGCGGAGCGCTCACCACGCTGGTGATGAGTTTCGACATCCATGCCGCGCGACTGCCGAGGATCGAGGTGCACGGCACCGCGGGCTCGCTGTCGGTGCCCGATCCGAACGGTTTCGACGGGCCCGTGGACGTGCACGCGGACGGCGGTGAGTGGGAGACGCTTCCGGTGTCGGCCGGATACACCGGGGCCGGGCGCGGTACGGGACTCGCCGATCTGGCCGAGGCGCTCGCCGCCGGGCGTCCGCACCGGGCGTCTGCCGAGCTGTCGCGCCATGTCCTCGACATCATGCTGACGCTGCTCGCCTCGGCGCGGGAGGACAGAAGCCTGCCGGTGGAGAGCAGTTGTGCCAGGCCGGAGCCGGTGAGCCGATAGTTCCCGGGCTATGGGGAGAATGTCATTTCACTTTCTTTCCGAGGTCTTCACCATTCGGATGATTAGTTACCTGACAAACACTTCACGGGCCCTCATCACCTGGAACAAGAAGGGATGGGGAAAGGCGTTGACTTGATAACACTCTTGGTTTTACATGGCGGTTACTGGCTGGACAGGAAGGGCCGCCCATGCATGACCGCAGGAAGTCCGGAGAAGAGCGGATAGCCCATTTCCTCGCCGCCCGTCTGCGTCCCGCGCTCTACACCGCGCGACTTCCGATGGAGGTCGGTGCCTGGCACATTCCCGGTGAGCCGGTTCCTGTCGATGTGGCCCTCCGGGCCGATTACACGCCCTTCGCCGTCGGTGACCTGTGGGGCGGTCCCTGGTCCACCACCTGGTTCAAGGTCCGCGCCACCGTCCCCGAGCGCTGGGCCGGCCGGCGGGTGGAGGCGGTCTTCGACCTCGGCTTCGACAGCCATGCCGAGGGACTCGTCCATGACACCCACGGCACCCCGCTCCAGGGGCTGCACCCGCTCAACCGGTCCCTGGCCGTCTCGGCGGCGGCGAGCGGCGGTGAGCAGGTCGGGCTGCTCGTGGAGGCCGCCGCCAATCCGCCGATCGACGCCGAGTCCGGCGCCGGGTCGCTGTACGGCGATCCGGTCACCGCCGGGGACGAGCCGCTCCACCGGCTGCTCCGCGCCGATCTCGCCGTGCGTGACGAGAACATCTGGCATCTCATCCATGACATCGATGTCCTCGACGGGCTGATGCACGCGCTCCCGGTGGAGCTGCCCCGCAGATACGAGATCCTGCGCGCCCTGGAACAGGCCGTGGACGCCGTCGATCCACGCGATGTCGCCGGGACCGCCGGGACCGCGCGGGAGATCCTCTCCCCCGTACTGGCCCGCCGCGCGCACGAGTCGGCGCACACCGTCGCCGCCGTCGGCCACACCCCGGCGGACTCCGCCCGGCTGTGGCCGATGCGCGAGGCCGTACGGCACACCGCCCGCGCCTTCAGCACGGTGACCGCGCTCGCCGACGAGTATCCCGAGCTGACCTTCGCGGCCTCCTCGGCCCAGCGGTACGCCTGGATGAAGGACCACCACCCGCATGTCTTCGAACGGGTGCGCAAAGCCGTCGCCGACGGCAACTGGGCGCCGGTCGGCGGGATGTGGGTGGAGCCCGACGGCACCCTGCCCGGCGGAGAGTCGCTGGTCCGGCAGTTCGTATACGGCCGCCGCTTCTACCGCGAGGAGCTGGGCACCGACTCCGACGGCGTCTGGCTGCCCGGCTCGTTCGGGATGAGTGCCGCCTTCCCGCAGTTGGCCACGCTCGCCGGGGCCCGCTGGTTCCTGGGCCGGCGGCCCGCCCCGGACGGCGCGCGCGATCTGCCCCGCCCCACCTTCTGGTGGGAGGGCCTCGACGGCACCCGGCTCTTCAGCCATGTCCCGCCCGCCGCCGACCGGGGCTCCGCCCTCACCGGCGGGGAACTGGCGGACGCCGTCTCCGAGTTCACCGCGTACGCCGCGAACACCGGCGCGGGCGCGGGCGTCCGCTCCCTGCTGCCCTTCGGCCACCCGGACGGCGGCGGGCCCACGCGCGAGACGCTGGAGCGCGCCCGACGGCTGGCAGATCTGGAAGGCTCACCGAGGGTCGGGATCCAGCATCCGGCGCACTTCTTCCGGGACGCCCTCGACGAGTGCTCCGACGCCCCGGTCTGGCGCGGTGAGCTGTGCGCCGGCGCCCGGGTCGGTACGTACACCAGCCAGGCGCGCACCAAGCGCGGCAACCGCCGCGCCGAATCGCTGCTGCGTGAGGCCGAGCTGTGGTCGGCGACGGCCGCGGTGCGGGACGGCATCCCGTATCCGTACGACGAGCTGGAAGCGCTCTGGAAGAAGGTCCTGCTCCACCAGAGCCATGACATCCTGCCGGGCACCTCGATCGCCTGGGTGCACCAGGAGGCCGAGCGGAGCCACCGCGAGATCCACCGCGCTCTCGATCAGCTCATCCGCCGGGCCGTGGGGACACCCGACGACGCGGGCACCGCCGTCTTCAACGCGGGGCCGCGACCGCGCCGCGAGGTGGTCGTCCTGGACGGGGGCCACCCCGCCGAGGGCGGTCAGCGGCTCGCCGACGGCCGGATCGCGGTCCTGGCGCAGGCGCCCGCGCTCGGCCGGGGCCCGGTCGTCCGGATTCCGTCCGACGGGGCTCCCGCTGACGGGCGTCGGTCCGACGGGGGCCGGTCCGACGGGGGTCCGGAAGGCGGGGCACCCTCCGATGTCGCGCCGGTGACCGTACAGCCGGTGACCGTACGGCCGGTGGACGGCGGCGGAGTGCTGCTGGAGAACGGGCTGCTGCGGATCCGGCTCGACGCCGAGGGGCTCGTACGCTCCGCGCTCGATCTGACCACCGGCCGGGACGCCATCGCGCCGGGAGCGGCGGGCAACCTGCTGCGGCTGCACCGCGACGACCCGGCGCACGGCAGCGCCTGGAACCTGGACCCCCACCACCGGGGATCCGGCCGCGATCTCGACCGCGCGTGCGAGGTCGACGTGACCGCGCGCGGCCCGCTGCTGGCCTCCGTACGGGTCGTGAGGAGCACCGGCAGATCCACGATCGAGCAGGTGCTGTCCCTGACGGCGGGCAGCCGCGCCCTGACCGTGGACACGGAGATCGACTGGCGCGAGCGGGACACGGTCCTCAAGGCCGTCTGGCCGCTGGACGTGCACGCCGAACAGAGCACGGGCGAGATCCAGTTCGGCCATGCCGAGCGCCCCACGCATGAGAACTCCGGGCGCGACGCGGCCCGTTCGGAACTGTGGGCGCACCGCTGGATCCATGTGGGCGAACACGGCTGGGGCGTGGCGCTGGCCGGTGACTCCTCGTACGGATACGACGTCTCGCGCCACACCCGTGCCGACGCGGGCACCACCACGACCGTACGGCTCTCCCTGCTGCGCGCCGCGCACAGCCCCGATCCGCACGCGGACCGGGGGCCGCAGCGCTTCCGGCACTCCCTGCGGCCGGGCGCGGACATCGGCGACGCGATCAGCGAGGGGTACGCCCTGGCGCTGCCGCTGCGCCCGGGGGCGGCCGGACCCGCCGGACCCGCCGGATCCGCCCTCTCGCCGCTGGTTTCCGTGGACCATCCCGATGTCGTCGTGGAGGCGGTGAAGCTGGCCGACGACCGCTCGGGGGACGTGGTCGTACGGCTCTACGAGTCGCGCGGCGGCCGGGCCCGTACGGCGCTCAGAGCGGGCTTCCCGGTCGCCGCCGTACGGGAGACCGACCTGCTGGAGGAGACGCTCGCCGAGCGTCCGCACGAGAACGGCACGGTCGCGCTGGCGCTGCGGCCGTTCCAGATCCTCACCCTGCGGCTGGTACGCGGGGAGCACGGTCCGCGGGCCGGGAGCGCGGTTCGCGGAGCCGGGAACGAGGTTCGCGGAGCCGGGAGCGGCAGCGGGAGCGGGGATCACGGGGCCGGGGGCAGCGATGCCCGCTGAGGCCCTCCATGACGACGGCCCGGTCGGCTCTCTGCCCCCGGAGCACCGGGCCGTCCTGCGCCGCTGGGCCGAGGAGGGCGGCCCGCTCTCCACCCGCGCGAGCGTGGTGCTGCTCGCCGCCGACGGACTGCGGGACGCCGAGATCTCCCGCCGGCTCGGGGTGTCCCGGCAGACCGTGGGCAGTTGGCGCCAGCGCTGGACGAGCGCGGGTCTCGACGGACTCGAACACCGGCCGCGCACCGGCAGACCCGCCACGGTCGACGAGGCCGAGGTCGTCACCCGTACGCTGCTGGCGCCCGGCGGCAGCGGCGCCTCCCGCGCGGTGGCACGGGAGTTGGGGCTCTCCCATGCCACGGTCGCCGGGATCCGGCGGCGCTGGCGGCTGGGCCCCGACGAGGCGCGGGCCCCGTCCGTACCGACGAGACCACCGCTGCCCGGCGCGCCCGTCTGGCTGATGGGGCTCTATGTGGACCCGCTGCGCGCCGTGCTTCTCGCGGGCACCCGGCCGGGGTCCGCCCGGCCGGCCGCCGCGGGGACGGTGATCGGTACGGAGGTGCTCACCGGTCTCGACCGGGCGCTGGAGGCCGCGCTGACGGCGGCGAAGGAGCGCGGAGCCGGGACACCGGCGGGCCCGGGGCAGGGTGCGGCGGCAGGGCAGGGGCCGGTTACGGGAGGAGCGGGGACGGGGACAGCGCGGGGCCGGTCGGCGGATCGCGGTCTGCCGGAGTATCTGGCCGAGGCGAGCCGCAGCCATCCGGACCTGGGTCTGCACGCGATCACGCTCTGGGACTCCGGGGACGGCCCCGACACCACCGTGCCTCTCCCCATGACTCCCCCGCACGAGGGCGGAGTGACGCACCATCACATTCCGGCACGGTCCACCTGGCGCACCTTTCTGCGGGCCATGATCGCGCTCGACAGCACCAGCCATCCCGAGTCCTCGCGCCGGGTCTATCTCGATCTCGCCGCCGAACTGGAGCGCTACGCGACGGCGCGCTCCGACCGGCCGTGCGCCGCGGTGCGCTGGCTGCGCGAGAACGTGGCCGGGCATCTCGGCGCCGACCAGGCGGTCGGCGCCACGGCCCGGAACCAGTCCTGGAGCGGGGTCAACCAGATCGATCTGGGCTCGTTCAACGAGTGCGTGGTCATCGAGACGGTACGGCTCTCCGGCACCATCACCCGGGGCGAGATCGCGCACCGCACCGGGCTGACCCAGCAGTCGGTCTCCCGGATCGCGCGCTCGCTGCTGGACCGGGGCATCCTGATCGAGGACGCCCAGCGCCGTGCCACCTCGGGCAAGCCCCGTACACCGGTACGGCTCTGCGGTACGGCGGCGCACGCGCTCGGCATCCATATCGACCCGGAGGTGCTCACCGCCGTCGTGATCGATCTCGACGGGGCGATCGTCTGCACACGTACCCGGCCCGTCACCGCGGACATCGATCCGGCGGAGTTCGTGGAGCGGGTGGCCGCGCTGGGCCGCGAGACGCTGACGGAGGCGCGCGGGTCGGTACGGGAGGACGGCTTCCTCGGTATCGGGGTCGCCGTGCCGGGACCGGTCGACATCGCGTCGGGCACGGTGCTGGGGCCGCCGCTGATGTCGGCCTGGGGCGATCTTCCCCTGCTGTATCTGCTGAAGGACCATTTCCCGTGTCCTGTCCTGATGGAGAAGGACTCCACCGCTGCCGCCGCCGGGGAACGGTGGATCGGCCGTGACCGCCGGGCCAGGGACTTCGCGTATCTCTATCTCGGTACGGGGGTGGGCACCGGGCTCTATCTCAACGGCGACATCTACCGCGGGATCAGCGCCAACGCCGGGGAGTTCGGCCAGCTCTGCGCGATCGCGCTGGGACGCGTGGACAAGGACGGCCGTCCGGAGATCCTCCCCGAGTGCAATCCGCCGGTGTCGGTGCCCGAGCTGGCCGTACGGGGCGGAATGCGGCCCGTAACAACGGCCGTGCCGGGGAGCACCACTTCGGTGAGCACCACTTCGAGGGGCGGCGTGTCCGGGAGCGGCACGTCCGGAAGCACCGCGTCCGGGAGCACCGCGTCCGGGAGCACCGCGGCGTATCTGGCGGTGGGCGAGGCCGCGGCCGCGGGTGATCCGGCGGCCTCGGCGGCCGTACGGGAGGTGGCGCAGGCGGTGGGCCGAGGGGCGCTGGGGCTGGTCGATCTGCTGGACATCGATCTGATCGTCCTCGGCGGTCCCTTCTTCACCGAGGACGTCGCCGGGTTCTATCTGGACGAGATCACCCGTACGGTCAACGAGTTCCCGACGGCCAGAAGGCTGCGGCGGGTCGAGGTCGAACCGTCCGTGCTCAGCGCGGAGGCGGCGGCGGTGGGGGCCGCCTCGACCATCTTCCACGCGACGTTCACCCCGAGACTGCGGGGGCGGGAGGGCCGGGCACGGCATCTGCCGACAGGCTGAACTCCCCATGAGGCGCCAGAGGGACGGCGGATATGAAGGTGCGGGCCGCCGGGGATCCCTCCGGCGGCCCGCACTTCGGTGTCCTGTCGCTTCGGTGTCCTGTCGCTCCGGTGTCCTGTCGCTTCGGTGTCTTGTCGCTTCGATGCCCTGCCGTCAGACCCTCGGCCGGGTGGGCCTCGTCGCCGTCAGTCCGATCTGGCCCTTGAGCATCCGGCCGCCGTCACCGGTCAGCCGCAGATAGTAGTCCGACGAGCAGGAGGTGCCGTCCTCGTCGAGCGCCCAGATACCCGAACCGGAGGGCACCTGCGAGCCGTTCTCCGCGGTCTTGGCGATCTGGTTGCCCTCGTTGAACTCGTCGAACATCGAGATGTAGACGCCCTGCGCGCCGAGCCTCACCATGTTGTAGAACTGCCGCCACATGAAGTCCCCATGGGCGCGGTGGCGTTCCTGGAGGTCACCGGGGAGCACACAGGGCTGGTAGTCGATACCGCGCGCGTTGCACTCGGCCTGGTCCGGGGTGTTGACGTCACGGAAGAACCGGTCGGTGTCCCCGACGTTGGAGATCCGCCCGACCATCCAGGGCGAGATCATGTTGAACGAGCGGTACACTTCCTGGAAGCCGGGCCGTGAGTCGTCGGTGCTGTTGCGCCAGTGGGTGGGCACCCCGCCGATCACGTAGCAGCCCTGGGCCTTGAACCAGTCGACGACCTCCTTGCACGGCCCGGGAGCGAACGGCCGGCCGGGGTCGTTGAAGCCGAAGCCCCAGATGCACACCACGGGCTTGCCGTTCTGCCGGGCGTAGGCGCTGGAAGAGGTGTGCGCCCTCATCTTCGACGTCCAGTCCTCCTTGATCTGGGACTGCATGGACGTCCAGCTGGTGACGTCGTACATGATGTAGAACTTGCGGCCGTTGGCCTCGGCGGACTGGCGCACCTTCTGTGCCATGGCGTCCCGGGTGGGGCCCTCGGGGCTGAAGGGGTTGAACCGCTGGAGCGCCGCGGTGTCGCAGTTGTTCTCCCGCATCCACCGGAAGTGGGTGTCGACGGTCTGCTGGTCCCAGGAGGAGAAGAGCGTCGCGGGCTGACCGCCGTTCAGATTCGCGTAGGCCGTGCGGTAACCACGGGAGTATTCCCGCATGTCCGGCCAGGACTTGATGGTGGTATTGCTGGGCGAGGGCGGCTGGCTCATGTTCTGACTCCAGTGCCACCAGCCATTGATGGGGGCGCCGTCGCCGCTACAGGCGAACCAGCCCTGGTAGCCCACGGTGATTTTGCCGACCACGTCGCCGGGCGGACTCGCGGCGGGTGCCGGCTGTGCGCGGCGCCCCGGTTCGGCTGCCGCGGCACCCTGCTGGGCAGCGCCGACGCCACCGATCGCGGCGGACGCGGCCAGCGCGGACGCGATGGCCGACCGTCGTGACATATGCATGGAGGATTTCCTCCCACTAGATATCTGCCAGAAATGCGTAAATTCCCTGGGGGTGGGGGGATTTACAGGCGGCGGCAGTCCGCCCGGCCCCCAAGGGCACGCATGTGCAAAGTAGCCGGGGGCCGCGTCGGCCACAAGGCCGTAGGCGCCAGGAATTCTTCCCTGAATTCCATCGGCGTGTCAGCCGATTTTCTTTACGATTTCCGTTTCCAGCGGAATGCGAATGAAGGGAGAACCACCCGGGGCCGAGGACGGCGGTGCACGGCGCGCACACCGGGGGCGGCGGTCCGAGGGCGGCTCGTGTACCACCGGTGCGCTCCCTTTGTGTCCCTCTGCGCTCGTTCGCGCTCGTCTGCGCGTCGGCGGCACCGGGCATCACCTTCACGACACCGTTCAACGGGGGAGGTGCGCGGTGCACGGACCGGCGACGGCCGGCTGGCTGCTCGTCGCGCTCTGCGTGGCGACCGGGGGTTACTGCCTGCTCCGGATGCGCAGCGGCGTGGCCGAACAGCGCAGATGGGCCGGGAGCGAGGCGTTGATGGGGTTCGGGATGGCCGTCATGGCCGTGCCCGCGGCCGTCCTTCCACCACCCCGGTGGGTGTGGACGGTGTACGCGGCGGTGTTCGGCGGCGCGGCGCTGTACACCGTCCTGCGGTCCCGTCTCCCGGCGTACCGCTCCCACGGGACGCACCATCTGCTGGGGATACTGGCGATGGTTTATATGGCCGGGGCCATGGCCGCGGCGCCCGGCGGGGCGCACGGCACGCATACGGCGGCCGGGGCGCCGCTGGTCACGGGGGTACTGCTGATCTACTACGCCGCCTATGTGCTGCGGACGGGCGGACGTCTGCTGCCGCTGCCCGCCGGGGTGGGGCCGGGGGCCGGGGCCGGCGGGACGGTGACGGTCACGGGCGGGGCCGGGCCCGGGACCGCTGGCGGAGCCGGAGCCGGGGTCCGCTGGGGCGACAGGACCGAGCTGGCGCTGGCCTGCCGGCTGTCCATGGGCATAGCCATGCTGGCGATGCTGCTCACCATATGACCGCACCGGCCGAAACGTGTCCTAGGTCACTTGACCGACGAGGACATACCGCAGAGTAGCGCGGTCCTCATACCCTGGTGACCATGATGGTCTCCCTGGCGCTGCTGCTTCTCGGCGCACTGGCCGCCGTCGTCGCCCCGCGCCTGCTGGCGCGCGCCGACTGGCCGGAGCGCGAGCCCGTGGTGGCGCTGTGGGTCTGGCAGTGCGTCGTGGCGGCCGTCCTGCTGAGTTTCGCGCTCTCCATGACCTTCAGCGCCGCCGCGGCCTGGCTGGCCGTACGGGGGCATGTCTTCGCGCCCGCCCCGAGCGGAGTGGTGGAGGCCTACGCCCTGGGCTCGCACCGGCCGTGGTCGGCCCTTCTCGCGGTCGCCCTGGCGGGCGGCGGGGTCTGGACGGCGGCCATGCTGACGCGGGAGATCCTCCGGGCCCGCCGCAGGCGCCGTCAGCGCCGCGCGGAACTGCTCGTACGCTCCCCCGTGCTGCCCGGCGAGGAGCCCGGCGGTGAGCCGCTCGTCGTCCTGGAGGGCGAGCGGCCCGACGCCTGGTGGCTGTCGGGCGTGGAGCCCCAGCTGGTGATCACCACGGCGGCGCTGCGCCGGTTGAAGGGGAGTCAGCTCGACGCCGTGCTGGCGCACGAGCAGGGCCACGCGCGGGCCAGGCACGACTGGTTGCTGCACTGCTCGGGGGCGCTGGCGAACGGCTTTCCGCAGGTGCCGGTGTTCGCGGCGTTCCGCGACGAGATGCACCGGCTGATCGAGCTCGCCGCGGACGATGTGGCCTCACGCCGCTTCGGCCGGCTGGCCATCGCGCTCGCCCTGGTCGAACTGAACGAGGACCGGGGAGTGTTCGGACCGGGCACGGCGCCGGACGCCCAGCTTCCGCGGCGGGTGAACCGGCTGCTGTCCCCCGTTCCCCGGCTCACCGCGGGCCGCAGACTGCGGCTGACCGCCGCCGCGGCGGCGGTGCCGGTGGTACCCCTCCTGGTCGCCTTCGTACCGGCGCTGCGCGCGCTGGGATAACCCGGACGCCCGCACGGGCTGGCCGCTCGCACCCGACGTCGGCGAGGATTTCCCCATGCGCTCACCGTCGATCCCCGAAGCCGGTCCGACACCGCCGACGACAGGCCCGCGTGCCCCGGCTCCTCCCTCACTGGTCACACCGGCCCGTACGGGCGGTCTGCTGGCCGTCCTGCTGGGTCTGCTCGTGATACTTGTCGTGGCGGAGTGGGGGCCGCTGCTCTCCTTCGACCGGATGACCGCCGAGGCGCTGCACCGCCGGGCGGTGGCCGAGCCCGGAGTCACCTGGATCAACCGGGTGCTCACCGACTGGGCCTGGGACCCCTGGACGATGCGGCTGCTGATCGCGGCGGCGGTGATCGCGCTCTGGCTGCGGGGCAAGCGGCTGCTCGCCTGCTGGGTCGCGGTGACGAGCATGGTGGGCGCGGCCCTCTCGCAAGGGCTGAAGTACACCGTGGGACGCGAGCGCCCCGAGTGGCCCGATCCGGTCGACTCCGCGCACTTCGCCGCGTTCCCCTCCGGCCACGCGATGACGGCGGCCGTGAGCTGCGGTCTCCTGCTGTGGGTGGCACACCGCCAGGGGGTCCGCCGGCGGGTGTGGCGGACGGCGCTGGCCGTTGCGGTCGTCTCCGTGGCCGGCGCGGGCCTCACCCGCCTCTGGCTCGGAGTCCACTGGAGCGCCGACGTCCTGGCCGGCTGGCTGCTGGGCGGCTGTCTCGTGGCCTTTTCCATCGCCTCGTACGGGCGCCTGGCCTTGTCCCGGGAGCGGTGACGCCGCCAGGATCGGACGCATGACCTTCAAGGGCGTGCTCTTCGACTTCTCCGGAACCCTTTTCCGCATCGAATCAGCAGGATCCTGGCTGCGAGCCGTGCTCAACGAGGCAGATGTGGCCGTGCCACCCGACGAGGTGCGGCGGTACGCGATGAAACTGGCCGTGGCGGGCGCGCTGCCCGGCGGGTCCTCGCCGGAGCGGGTGCCGGACGAGCTGGCCGGGGTGTGGGCGACCCGGGACGAGAGCGCCGAACGCCACCGCGCCGCGTACACCGGGCTCGCGCGCCAGGTGGAGCTGCCCAGCCCCGCCCTCTACGACGCGCTCTACGAGCGCCATATGACACCGGACGCCTGGCGTCCGTACCCCGACGCGGCCGAGGTGCTGGGCACCCTGCGGCACTGGGGCGTCGGGATCGGGGTCGTGAGCAATATCGGCTGGGATCTGCGGCCCGTCTTCCGCG
The DNA here is from genome assembly GCF_053608565.1 of Streptomyces sp. NPDC055025. NCBI lineage: Bacteria > Bacillati > Actinomycetota > Actinomycetes > Kitasatosporales > Streptomycetaceae > Streptomyces > Streptomyces sp. NPDC055025. The sequence goes on along the minus strand of NZ_JBSGVS010000065.1, from coordinate 21,983 downwards.
CGCACGGTCTCGACGCCCTTGTCGACGCCTATGTGCTGTCGTACGAGCACGGCGTCCAGAAGCCCGACGTCCGGCTCTTCCGGACGGCCTGTGAGGAGCTGGGACAGGATCCGCACGATGTGCTGATGGTCGGGGACGACAGAGGAGCCGACGGCGGAGCGGCGGCGCTGGGCTGCTCGGTCCACTTCGTGGATCATCTGCCGGTGGAGGAGCGCCCCGCGGGACTGCGCCCCGTCCTCGCCCTCGCCAGCAGCGGGCCGCTTCCGTAACCCGCGCGCCGGGCGCCCTGCCGGACCCGGACCCGGGTTCCCGGCAGGGCGCCCCGCCACGGAGACCCGGCATCCGTCCCACCCGGAATCGGGCGGCTCCGGCCCGTGAAACGGCCTCGTACACACCCCGAACGGGCTCTCCGGCGCCGCCGGGCATGCCGAAGCCGTCTGCCTTGGACGATCCCCCGCGTCGCCCAAGGCAGACGGCAGCCCCGTTGACCAGGCCCGATGGGGCCCGGGACGGGACGCACTGAGTATATTGGCTTAGAGCCAGTCAACGCAGGAGTCAAGCATGTCCCCGCGGAGCCCATCGGTCAATGAAGAGCTGCGCCGGCGTTCCCGGGAGCGGCTGCTGCAAGCCACGGTGGAGCTGGTCGCCGAGCGCGGTTACGAGGCCACGACGCTCGCCGACATCGCCGACCGGGCCGGTTCGGCGCGCGGTCTCGTGTCGTACTACTTCCCGGGGAAGCGGCAGCTCCTCCAGTCCGCCGTGCACCGGCTGATGCATCAGACGCTGTCCTCGGCCCTGGAGCGCGAGCCGGTCACGGACGACGGGCGGGAGCTGCTGGCTCGGGCGATCGACGCCATCCTCGGACTCGCGGCCGACAGCCCCGTACTGATGCGGACGCATATGGCCGGCATCCTCCAGGCAGAGGGCTTCGTACAGTGTCCGGAACAGCAGCGGCTCGCGGCCCTGCTGCGCGAGACGGTGACCCGGTACGGATCGCCCGACCCGGACAGCGAGTATCCGATGCTGCGCGCCCTGCTGATGGGCGCGGTCTTCGCGGTCCTCATGCCGGGCGCGCCGATGCCGCTGCCACGGCTGCGCGACGAGCTGTTCCAGCGCTACGGGCTGGAGTGGGAACTCGGCGTTCCGCCGGGCGGTGGACCGCCCGGCGGAACGGATCAGGGCACCACCGCTCAGTCGCGGAAGTCCTCGAAGTAGTCGGGCTGCGTCTGGACGTTCAGCTCGTCCATCCGTACCCGCTTCGCGGCGTCCGTCCTGCGGTCGTTGAGCTGCAGCACGTCAAAGCCCTTGGCGATGTCGTTCGAGTAGATGTAGCCGTTGTAGTAGTAGGCCGACCAGGGGCCGGCGGTGGTGACCCGGTCCGTGGTGATCGGGCCACGCTCGAAGTAGCCGATCTCCTTGGGCTGGGAGGAGTTGGTGAAGTCCCAGACCGAGATACCGCCCTGGTACCAGGCCTGGACCATGATGTCGCGGCCCTTGACCGGGATCAGCGAGCCGTTGTGCGCGACACAGACCTCGGTGTCCGCCTGGGGACGCTCGATCTTGAAGTAGCTCTTGAAGACCAGCTTGCGCCGGTCGCCCTTGCCGACGATGTCGTAGATGCCGTCGGCGCCCTTGTTCGGGCCGACGGTGTCGTTGCAGGTGGCGGCGCCACCGCCGCCCAGCTCGTCGGTGAAGACGACCTTGTCGGCATCCTGGTTGAAGGTGGCCGAGTGCCAGAAGGCGAAGTTGACGTTGTCCTGGACCCGGTCGATCACCTTCGGGCGCTCAGGGTGCTTGATGTCGAAGATGATGCCGTCACCCATGCACGCGCCGGCGGCCAGGTCCTTGGAGGGCAGCACCGTGATGTCGTGGCAGCCGGTGGTCGCCGAGACACCGGGGTTGGTGGTCCCGCCCGGGTTTCCGCCGTCCGGGAAGAGGTTCGGGAAGCTCACCAGCTTGGCACGCTCAGGGGCCTTGCGCGGCACCTTGATGACCGAGATGCCGTCGTGCGGCGGCTGGCAGTCCGGGAACGTCGTGCTCGGCGAGTACGACGAGACGTAGACGTAGACGTTCTTGCGCTCCGGCACCAGGGTGTGCGTGTGCGAACCGCACGCGGTCTCGACAGCGGCGACGTACTTGGGGTTGCGGATGTCGCTGATGTCGAAGACCTTGATGCCCTCCCACGACTCCTTGATCGTCGCCGACTGGGCGGCGCTCGTGCAGGAGTTGTCGCTGCGCGAGGAGTCGGTGGAGAGGAAGAGCAGGTCACCGGAGACGGTGATGTCGTTCTGCGAACCCGGGCAGAGCACCTGGGCGACGGTCTTCGGGGACTTCGGGTTGCTGATGTCGAAGATCCGGAAACCGTCGTAGTTGCCCGAGAAGGCGTACTTGCCCTGGAACGCCAGATCCGAGTTGGTCCCCGTGATCAGGTCCTTGGGAACGTTCGCCAGATGCTTGATGTTGTCGCTGTGGACGATTTCGTCCACACCGGGTATCTCACCCTGCTGAATGGCCGCCTTCACCTCGGCCGCCTGGCTGGAGGAGACCTTCTCCGAGGCCGGGCTGTCACCGGGGTCGGGTGTGGCGACCGCCGGTCCGGCGGTCAACAGCGTGGCAAAGAGTCCGGCCGCGGCTGCCGCCACGCCCAGACGTCTCCGCCGCACGCGGGTGGTGTGCAACGAGGTCACTGCGGTCCTCCCTTGTATCCGTTCACAGTTGAACGGGTCACGGACCTCGGCAGTATCGTCCCTCTCATGTACATCTCAACAGATGGCAACACAGACGTAATGAAAGTTTTTGATCACTCGTCTGTCGAAGCGTGCTAGGAAAGTTTCACCATCAAGTACCGCAGGAGGTCGCCGTGTTGATCCACCACAGGAGCCCGCGTATCCGCAGGGTCGCTCTCGCGGCGGTGACCGCTGTCGCCGTACTCGCCCTGGGAGCCTGCGAGTCGGGGGACGAGGGCAAGACCAAGGCCAAGGCGGACAACGCCGCGGTCGTGGTGGCGCCGGGCAAGCCGGGTGAGCCCGCGAAGACGCTCTCCGCCGAGGAGGCGAGGAAGGCCGCCCCGGACAACACCCCCAACGCGGCGGACTACACCTACGCGCAGATGATGATCGTCCACCACGGTCAGGCGCTGAAGATGACCGAACTCGCCACGACGCGTGCCGAGTCGAGGCAGGTGAAACTGCTCGCGGAGCGGATCGCCGCCGCGCAGCAGCCGGAGATCGCGGCGATGGACGGCTGGCTGAAGAACAACGGCGGGCCGAGGCAGCAGCAGGGCCATGACCACCACACGATGCCCGGGATGGCCACGGAGGCCCAACTGGCCCAGTTGCGGGCGGCGAAGGGCAAGGCCTTCGACGAACTGTTCCTGAAGCTGATGACGACGCACCACCAGGGTGCGATCACCATGGCCACGGAGGCGCTGACGGAGGGCAAGAACGTCCTGATCGAGGAGATGGCGAACGAGGTCATCGCTCAGCAGACCGTCGAGATGAGCCGTATGCGCTCGATGTGAGCGGGGCGTACGACCGGGAGCGGCCGGCGCGGATGTACGGCGGGGCGCGGGCCGACGGCGTACGGCACGATGCCCACGCCGTATGCCCCTGGCCCAAAGCGGCGCTCGGCGGCGTCGCGCGGTCCGGCGTACGGGGCTCAGGGCGTACGGGGGCTCAGGGCCTGGGCCGGGGAGCCGGCGCCCCCGGCGGGGTCAGCGTCTGTGGTGACGCGGTGTCAGGTGGCCCTCGTCGCGGGCGCCCGCGATCAGCTTCAGTGACTTGCGGCGGCTGAACCCGGTCGCCGACATCACGGCGAGCACCGGGTCCTGGCCCGCCTGCTGGGCCGCGCGGTAGATCTCGGCGACACTGCGCCGGGCGGCGCTGCCGCGCGGCGGGGAAGGACGGGCCCGGTGCCGGCCCGACGGCTCCCGTCCGGGCTCCGGCCCGGACTCCACGGCGGGTTCCCGCCCGGCCTCGGTCACGGGCTCGGTCACAGGCTCGGGCCTGGGCTCTGGCCTGGGCTCGGCCGCCGTTTCCTCACGGGACCCGGCGGAGAGCGTGTCAGGCGCGGCAGAGAACGTGTCGGGTGCGGCGGAGAGCGTGTCGGGTGCGGGAGCGTCCTGGGCGGTGTCGGATACGGGAATGCCGTACGCGGGACTGCCGCAGACGGGGGTGCCGCAGGCGACCGGGGCGGCCCCGGCGGCGGCGCCGCCCGCGGCCTGCTCATCCTCCACGGTCCCGCCGGCGGCATGCCCGGCGTCCGCGAGGGTCTCAGCGGCCACGGCGTCCTGGACGACCGCCTCACCGGCCACGGGCGGAGTGACGGGCGGCTCGGCGACCACGGTCCCGGGTACCGGCGGCCGGTGCCGGCCCGAGACCACCTGGCAGGCGTTCTGGAGCGGCGCCTCGATCGCCCCGGCGAGCGCGGCGAAGCCTTCGAGGGCCAGCGGCGGATCGGCCTGCGCGTCCTCGATGGCGATACGGCCGTCCCGTACGACCGCGAGTACGTCGAGCCGGGCGCCGTCCGCGAAGGTCAGCCGGATATCGACCCAGGGCGGCAGGATCTCGCGCCGTGTGGCGCCGTCCCTGGGATCACCGGCGCCGGTGACGGTGCCGTGCCCCTGCACCTCCCACACGGGCCACTCGTACACATCGCGCTCATGGGGTTCCTGGGCGGAAATCCATTTATGTTCCGACACATTCACAACTTAATCAGGCAATCCGCCCCTCTTGTCCTGGCGCGCACGGACCGGTCCCGTACGGCACCCTGTCGGCTCATCGCACCGGCATCCGGCCATCGCACCGGCGTCGCACCGGGGACGGGCGCCCGCCGGGATCAGCTGCCGCCGAGCCGCCCCGCCTGCGCGTCGGCGGCCTCCAGGACGCTGCCGAGCAGCCCCGGGAAGAGGGCGTCCAGGTCCGCCCCGCGCAGCTCGCTCATCTTGGCCGTGCCCCGGTAGACCTGCCGGATCACCCCGTTCTCGCGCAGCACCCGGAAATGGTGCGTGGTGGTGGATTTGGTGACGGGCAGATCGAAGTGCGAACAGGCCAGCTCACGGTCCGCCCCGGCCAGCTCGCGCACGATGCGCAGGCGCAGGGGGTCGGAGAGCGCGTGCAGCACGCCCTCCAGACGGATCTCCGTGCGCTCGGGGTGCGCGAGTTCGCGCCTACTGGTCGCGGCGTTCACAGCGGCTCCACTCCTTCAGGGAGTCTCATAGTACGAGAAGCTTCGTAGTTTGACATTCGCCTTACTACGATGCGTACCGTAGTAAGCGTCGCCGTCCGATGTGAATGGAGTCCCCCGTGAGCTCACTGTTCGAGCCGTACACCCTGCGGTCGCTGACCATCCCCAACCGGGTCTGGATGGCCCCCATGTGCCAGTACTCGGCGGACGAGACCGGACCGGACGCGGGGGTCCCCACCGACTGGCACTTCGCCCATCTCGCGGCGCGCGCGGTCGGCGGCACCGGGCTGATCCTCACGGAGGCCACGGCCGTCGGCCCGGAGGGCCGGATCAGCCCCGCGGACCTCGGGATCTGGAACGACACGCAGGTCGAGGCGTTCCGCCGTATCACGCGCTTCCTCGGCTCACAGGGCACGGTTCCCGGCGTTCAGCTCGCCCACGCCGGGCGGAAGGCCTCCACCGACCGGACCTGGAAGGGCGGCGGCCCGGTGGGTCCCGAGGCGGGCGGGTGGCAGCCGCTGGCGCCGAGCGCGGTGCCTTTCATGGACGGCCACCCGGTGCCCGCGGAGCTGTCCGTACCGCAGATCGAGGAGATCGTCGGACAGTTCGCGGCGGCCACGCGGCGGGCCCGCGAGGCGGGCTTCCAGGTGGTCGAGGTGCACGGCGCGCACGGCTATCTGATCGGCGAGTTCCTCTCCCCGCACAGCAACCTGCGCACGGACGCCTATGGCGGCTCCTTCGAGAACCGCGCGCGGTTCGCCCTGGAGGTCGTCGACGCCGTGCGCGCCGAGTGGCCGGACGAGCTGCCGGTGTTCTTCCGGATCTCCGCCACCGACTGGCTGGACGAGGGCGGCTGGACCGTGGACGACACGGTGCGGCTCGCGGACGAGCTGGTGGCGCACGGGGTGGATCTGCTCGATGTGTCCAGCGGGGGCAACGCCGCGGGGGTACGCATTCCGCTCGGCCCCGGCTACCAGGTGCCGTTCGCGGCCCGGGTCAGGAAGGAGACCAGGCTGCCGGTGGCGGCCGTCGGAATGATCACCGACCCCGAGCAGGCCGAGAAGATCGTCGCCAACGGTGAGGCCGACGCCGTGCTGCTCGGCCGGGAGCTGCTGCGCGACCCGTCCTGGGCCCGCCGTGCCGCCGGTGAGCTGGGGGCCGCCGTACGCACCCCGCCGCAGTATCACCGGGCCTTCTGACCCGCGCGGACGCCGGCTCCGGGCGCCGCTGTCGGCGGCGGTCACGGACTGACCCGTACGGTGACGGCCGCGGACCGGCCCGTACGGTGACGGCGACGTCCTGGAGGTGTCGGCGACGACCGGCGCGCCCCGCGCCTCGGGCACCCGCCGTACGCGCCGCGGGCACCGTCCGGCAGCCGGACGGCCGGCTGACCGGGTCGCGGGGCGGTGGGGGCAAACGCGGTGGGCAAATGCCGCGCGGCGAAGGTGTGTTGGCGGGTGCGTGCCGAGGCGTGCCCTCCGCGGCAGTAGAGTGGCCCCCCGTGGCAGCAAGACCGTTGAACGAGATCGTCGAGCCCGGATGGGCGGACGCACTGGGCCCCGTGGCCGGACGCATCACCGAAATGGGTGATTTCCTCCGTGCGGAGATCGCCGCCGGACGCACCTATCTACCGGCCGGACCGAATGTGCTGCGGGCCTTCCAGCAGCCCTTCGACGAGGTACGGGTACTGATCGTCGGCCAGGACCCCTATCCGACCCCGGGTCACGCGGTGGGGCTGAGCTTCTCCGTCGCACCCGAGGTCCGTCCCCTGCCCGGCAGTCTGGAGAACATCTACCGGGAGCTGAATACGGATCTGGGGCTGCCCCGGCCCTCCAACGGCGATCTGACGCCCTGGACGAGCCAGGGGATCCTGTTGCTCAACAGGGCGCTGACCACCGCGCCCCGCAAGCCCGCCGCCCATCGCGGCAAGGGCTGGGAAGAGGTGACGGAGCAGGCGATCCGCGCCCTGGTCGCCCGGGGCAAGCCGCTGGTGTCCATCCTCTGGGGCCGTGACGCCCGCAATCTGCGGCCGCTCCTCGGCGACTTCCCGGCGATCGAGTCGGCCCATCCGTCGCCCATGTCGGCGGACCGCGGCTTCTTCGGATCGCGTCCGTTCAGCCGGGCGAACGACCTGCTGGTCCGCCAGGGCGCGCAACCGGTGGACTGGCAACTGCCATGAGCCGGATGCCGCGATGAGGCGGATGCCGCCATGATGGGGACGCGGCCATGAACGGGGAGCGGCGATGAGCTGGGTACTGGGTGTGGACTCGGGCGGCTCGGGGCTGCGCATCGCGCTCGGCTCGACGGCCGGCGGCCAGTCGGCCGGGGTCAGGACGGTCGGCACGACGGCCGCAGCCGAGCCGGTCCGCACCGGGCCCACCGGTATCGACCCCGGGCATCTGCTCGCCCAGCTGCTGCCCGCGGTGGAGGCGCTGCTGGCACGGGCCGGCACGGACACCCTGTCCGCGGTCGCGATCGGCGCGGCCGGGATGGCGACGCTCGGTGACGGGCTCCGCGCCGAACTGCCCGCCGCGCTGGAGCGTTCGTTCGGGGTACGGCGGCTGGCGCTCGCCGCGGACGCGGTCACCGCCTACGCGGGAGCGCTCGGACAGCGCCCCGGGGCCGTCGTGGCCGCCGGTACGGGCATGATCGCGCTCGGCACGGATCTGACGGGCTGGCACCGCGCCGACGGCTGGGGCCATCTTCTCGGGGACTGCGGCGGCGGTGCCTGGATCGGGCGCGCGGGGCTGGAGGCGGCCATGCGCGCGCACGACGGACGGCGGGGCGGTTCACCCGCACTGCTGTCCAGAACGGAAGCGGTTTTCGGACCCGCGGGCGAGCTGCCGGGAGTGCTCTATCCGCGTACGGACCGGCCCGCCGTGCTCGCTTCCTTCGCACCGGAGGTGGCCCGCTGCGCGGCCTCGGATCCGGTCGCCGCGGAGATCCTCGCGCTCGCCGCGCGGCATATCGCGGAGGCCGCCACGGCGGTCTGCCCGGCCTCCGGGACACCCGAAGTCGCCCTCACCGGGGGCCTGTTCAAGCTCGGTGACCCCCTGCTCGCACCCCTGCGGGCCGAGCTGGCCGAGCAGCTTCCGCATGCCACCGCCGTCTCCGCCGCGGCCGATCCGCTGACCGGGGCGCTGCGTATCGCGGCCGAACTCGCCACGGGTTCGCTCCGCCTGCCGCACGATCCACGGCTGCTCTACGTCCCGACACATCAGGACAGATGAGCGGAAAAATACCTAACGGATAAATAAGGACAGATGGTTCACGAGCGCCCCCTCCCCGAACAGCCGCGCCCACAAAACCAGTAGCATTCGACGGCATGAGCACCCCCACTGGGCCCGCATCCGGCCTGCCTGTACGAATGCCGCGACCCCGTCAGTCGGGGCGCCACCGCCGTCCCGAACCGGTGGCGGCTCCCGAAGGTGCGCCCGCGCTTGTTCTCGCCGTTCCCGGCACCCCCTCGGCCGCCGTGCGCGGTCTGGCCGAAGAGATCATCAGCATCGCCCGCTCCGAGCTGCCCGGCCTCGACGCCGTCATCGGCTTCCTGGACGGTGACAACGAGGAATACCCGGCACTGGCGGGTGTCCTGGCGGGAACCGCCGCGCTGCGTACCGAACGCTATGAACTGGCGAAGGCCGCGGGCCGTGAGGTCACCGAGCCCGAAGGCCCCGCCGCCGTTGTCGTACCGCTGCTCGCCGGTCCCGACAGCGGACTGGTCACGCGGATACGTGAGGCCGTCGCGGAGAGCGGCGCCGTCGCGGAGCTGACGGATGTCCTCGGTCCGCATCCGCTGCTCGCCGAGGCCCTGCACGTACGGCTGTCGGAGGCCGGGCTGGCCCGCGCGGACCGCGCCCGGCTGTTCACGGTCGCGACGGCGGCCGACGGCATCATCCTGGCCACGGTGGGCGGCCAGGAGGCGGTCCAGACCGCCGGGATCACCGGAATGCTGCTGGCCGCGCGCCTGGCCGTACCGGTGATGGCCGCCGCGCTCGACGAGGAGGGCTCGATCACCGCGATCGCGGAGCAGCTGCGCGGATCGGGTTCGACGCAGCTCGCGCTCGCGCCGTATCTGGTCGGCCCCGAGCTGCCCGAGGGGCTGCTCGACGCGGCGCTCAAGGAGGCCGACTGCGCGGCCGCGGAGCCGCTGGGCGCCTATCCGGCGATCGGCAAGCTGGTGCTGTCGAAGTACACGACGGCGCTGGGTATCCCCGCGCAGCCGCAGGGATCGCCGACGCACTGACACCGCACCGACGGATGCCCCTGTGTACGGGACGACCGTGTCCCCGTGCGCATGGAAAGGGCCCGCACCGGATCTCTCCGGGGCGGGCCCTTCCGCGACCGGTCCGGGCGCCCTGTTCAGTGCGGTGGCGGTAGCGGGTCCAGGGCGTTGCCGATGGTGCAGCCGCCCTCTCCGGGCATCCGCTGGATCCGGGACGGCACCCACACCTCGGTGGCGCCGGGGCCCACGCGGGCAAGAACGCAGTCCTGCGCGTCGAAGCGGTCGCCCTTCACCGACAGGAGAACGCCGACCCGGCCGCCGTCCGCCTTCACCTCGGTACGGATCGCCGGATCCAGATCCAGCGCGGCGAGCCTGCGGCGCACCTCGGCCTCGTCCGCCCGGCCGCCCTCCGGCACCCGGGGAAGTTTCGCGCGGAGCGCCTCGTACGGCAGCCGGGGCGGTTCGGGTGGCGGGGCGAAGACCGGCGGAGGACCGTCCGGACAGTCCACGTCACGGGGCTCCTCACGCCGTTCCCACTTGGTCGACACCCGCACCGTGAAACAGCGCCGTACGGCGACCTCATCGAGGTCGCTCCATCGGTTGTACGCCGAGCCGTACGTGCGGACGACCACGTCGACGCCGTCCCCGTCGTGTGTCGAGGTGCCCGTCACCCGCAGCACCTCCACCCCCTCGATACCGGAGGCGGAGCGCCCGACCTCCTCCGCCGTGCGCGGACGCCGGTCGTAGAGCCGCTCGCCCGCCTTCCTGGCCACCTCCCGCGCGGCGTCCGTCGCCTTGTCCTCGGAGGACCGCACCACCCCGCAACCGACGACGAGCAGCAACAGCGGGACGAGCACCAGCAGTCGGCGCATGAATCCACCCTCCCGGCGCCGCGCACGGCGGCCAACCGCCCACGTACTCAGACCGGCACAGATGATCGTACGGTGTGATCCCCGCCGGTGAGGAGTGCGAGCCGGATGCGGGGCCAAGCCCTGATCGGCCCTGGCGGTCGGCTGACGGTGCGTCAGCCGCGGGAGGTCTACCGGACATCACCTGAGCCCAGCACAATCGCCCGTATGACGATCACCACGGGCGCGCCGCTGCCCACGGACCGTACACCCGTCGCACTCGCACGGGGGTTGCTGACCGGTGGTGTGGTCGGCACCTCGCTCGCCGCGCTCGTCGTGGGCGGGATCGTCGAGAACGTGCCGCTGTTCGTCACGGGTTGGGTCCTGCCCGCGGTCTACGGAATGCTGTTCTTCCTCGCCGGTATGCCGAGGCGTGCCCGGGAGGCGGCGGTCGTGCCCCGCACGGCGCTCGCGATGATCGAGAGCCTTGAGGCCGTCGGGGGCGAGTCGAGCGACATACCGGTGCGGTTCGAGCTCACCGTCGCACCGGACGACGGGCCGGCGTACCGGGTGGAGATCACGCAGGACATCAACCTCGTGGACCTGTCCGACTACCGGCCGCGCGGGGTCGTGGTGGTCCAGTACCCGCCGGACCGGCCGTGGCGGGTGCGCATCGTCAAGCGGTCGACACCGGAGTGGGAGGACCGGGCGGCCTCGGCCCGCCTCGACTCGGCGCCCGCGACGGCCAGGGCTGCCGCGCCCCCGGAGGGCTGTGCCTTCGGTTTCATCACGCTCCTCGGTCTGCTGCTCGGCGCGGCCGTCGTGGTCCTGCTGTTCCGCGCGGACCTCTTCGACCGGGACGACACCGCGCGACCGCCTAAGGCCGCGCGGCCGTCCGTCTCCTCCACGTCGTCGACCACGGTGTTGTCGTCGGCGTCCGGAACGGTCGCCCTGGGACCGGGCCGATCGTTTCTCGACAAGGGTGAGCTGGACCGGGCCGTCGGCTCGCTCACCAGGGGCGGGGACACACACCGGGCGCTCACTGTCGTCGTGCGGGAGCGCCTGCTGTCGGTCGTGTTCTCGCCGACCGGCACGCGGACCCCGGGGCTCGACCCCCGTGCGCTGCCCTACGCCCGTTTCCCCGCCCTGGTCGAGGAGGCCACGACCACCCTCGGCGTCCGCTCCCCCCGGACCTGGCAGATCACCGCCGACCGTCTCACCGGCTCCCTCGTCATCAGGGTCGTCGTGACCGGGTCCGAGGGCGTGGCGTCACTGGAGGCGGACGGACGGGGCGAGGTGGTGCGGCGCGCGCCCGCACGGTGAGGTGCCCTGGGACGGCACTGTTCCGGACGGCAAGGGTGTGGCGCTCGGTGGCCGTCCCCGAAGTGGCAGGAGGAGAGACGGATGGGCTGGCACGGATATCTGGCGCTGTGGTGCGGCGTGTTCGGCACGGTCGCGCTGGTCGGCTACGGGAGGTCGCTGGCCGGGATGACCCGGGCGCAGCGGACGGTCCGGGCGAAGGGGCGGATCGAGCGGGTGGGGGAGCCCCGGCACGGAAGCTCCCCGAGCGACGGGATCGCCGTGGTCGTCTCCTTCCAGGACCCGTCCACCGGGCAGGAGTTCACCGTCACCAACGACGGTGAGCGGGGCGAGAGGATCGGCGCGGCCTGGACGGGCCGGGAGATCGGCGTCCACTACCCGCGCGGCAGACCCCACGCCTTCCGGTTCACCGGCGACCTCTCCGAAGGCGGGCGCGGACTCGGCCCGCCGACCTTCGCGGTCTTCCTCGGCTACGCCGGTCTGGTGGTCGTCGCCGCGATCGACTGGGGCTGGCCGTGGGCTCTGCTCGGCTTCTGCGGGCCGTGGGCCCTCTCCGGTGTGTACCACCTGCCCGGGAACGTACGCGACAGGAATCGCCGTCTCGACGCACTGGCCGCCATGGCCGCCGTACCCGGCCGTGTCGTCGCCGTGCTCAAGAGCGTCAGCACCGACGACGACGGACACACCTCCACGCGCGTGGTGCCGGTCGTCGCCTTCACCACCCTCGACGGTACGGCCGTCACTGCCTACTGCGAGTCAGGACCGCGGGACCCCGCCGGATCACAGGGCCGGGAGATCACGATCCACTACGCCCCCGATGACCCGGCGGTCTTCACTCTGGACGTCGAGGCGGAACGCCGGTCCTGGAAGCGGGACATGGCCGTCAACATCGTGGGTGTCGTGGTCGTGGCGGCGGCGGCCGTGGTGGGGATGGTCGCGCTGTGACGCGGGAGCCGGGTCTCCTCTCGCCATGGACGGAGCACCGGCCGAGAACTGGATCCGATGAGCTGGATCCGATGGACGGATCCGATGGACGGGACAGCGGTAGGAGGGACGCATCCCCGCCTCCATCCGCGAGGCGTACGAAGCATCACCGTGAGCGCCGTGACTGGCCGTTGAGACCAGCGCGGCGGCTGCCCTGGTTGCCGGTCTTCGTTCCGGTCTTCGTTCCCGTGGTCGTTCCCGTGGTCGTTCCGGTGCTCCCCACCTGCCGCAGGGGTGACGGCCGGGCCCGTCCGGGCCCCGGTCAGCCGAAGATCACACAGGAGGCGGCGGGGGCCTCGATGGAGCCCGCGCGGGCCGGGATGCCCGTCGCCGGGTCGATGTCGAACCAGGTCACGTCGCCGGAGTGCTCATTGGCGGCGTAGAGACGGCGGCCCGTGGGGTCGAGGGCCAGATCGCGCGGCCAGTGGCCACCGCACGGCACGGTTATGACCAGTTCCGCCTTCTCGCAGGTCGCGTCGAGCGCGAGGACGGCGATGCTGTCATGGCCCCGGTTGGCCGCCCAGACGAACCGTCCGTCCCGGGACACGACCACCTCCGAGGCATAGCTCGCGACCTCCACGCCGTCCGGCAGGACGGGCACCTCACCGACCGGTTCCAGTACGCCCGTCCCCGCGTCCCAGCGGCAGACGGTGAGGGTGGGTTCCAGCTCGTTCAGCACATAGGCGTGGCCGCCGGCCGGATGGAAGGCGAGATGGCGCGGGCCGGTGCCGGGGCGCAGCACGGTCTCGCCGTGCGCCGTCAGCTGCCCGGAGGCGGGGTCCAGGGCGGAGATCCGTACGGAGTCGGTGCCGAGGTCGGTGACCAGGATCCAGCGTCCGCTCGGATCCGTCACCACCTGGTGCGCGTGCGGACCCTCCTGCCGGTCCGCACGAGGGCCGCGGCCCTCGTGCCGGAGCACCCCGGCGGCGGCCAGCAGTCCGCCGTGGCCGCCGACCGGCAGGGTGGTGACACTGCCGGAACCGTAGTTGGCGGTCAGCAGATGACCTCCGGCGAGCGTGAGATGGGTGGGACTGGCACCGCCCACGGGGACGGGGGCGCCGATCAGCGCCGGCACCGGGCTCTCGGCCCCCGCGGGCACCGTGAAGGCCGCCGCCGCGCCCTCCTCCGTCTCGGAGACCGCGTAGAGCACGGACCCGTCCGGCGCGAGCGCCAGGAAGGAGGGGTCGGCTACGGCGTCGGTCGCTCCCCGTTCCGTCAGGGCCCCGGTGTCCGCGTCCACGGCCGCGAGGATGATGCCGCGGCCGCCCGCCGAGGTGAACGACCCGATGAAGGCCCGTCCGTCGTTCCTGCCGCTCACGTATATGTCCCCTCTTCGGCTGAACCTCAACGCCCGATCCGCTGATGTCGGGCCGACGGTAGCAGGCGGTCTGGACCAATCCCGGTGGTCGGTGCCAGGAGCCGGGCCGGGGAGCCGCGCCGGGAGCCGGACCGGGATCCCCCGGGAACAGGAGGGCCCGGCGCCCAGGACCCAAGGGCACGCGCGACACCGGACGTCGCTTGGCATCCTGGAGCGCATGAGCACTTCACCTACACCGGCGGTCATCTTCGATCTCGACGGAACGCTCGTGGACAGCGAGCCGAACTATTACGAAGCGGGACGGCAGCTCCTGGCGCAGTACGGTGTCACGGGCTTCACCTGGGAGCACCACACCCGCTTCATCGGGATCGGCACCCGGGAGACCCTGGAGACGCTGCGCGAGGAGTACGGGATCGACGCGCCGGTCGACGAACTGCTCGCCGGGAAGAACCGGCTCTATCTGGAGCGGGTCCGCGCCTCGACGGAGGTGTTCCCGCAGATGCGGAAGTTCGTGGAGCGCCTGCACGCCGAGGGTGTGCCGATGGCCGTGGCGTCCGGCTCGTCCCGCGCGGCCATCGACATGGCCCTGGGTGTCACCGGTCTGGACGGGTACTTCACCACGACGGTCTCGGCCGAGGAGGTCGCCCACGGCAAACCGCGGCCGGACGTCTTCCTGGAGGCGGCGCGCCGTCTGGGCGCGGCGCCCGCCCGATGCGTGGTCCTGGAGGACGCCGGCCCCGGTGTGGTCGCGGCACACGCGGCCGGAATGCGCTGTATCGCGATCCCCTACGTTCGGACCACGGCCGCTGACCCGGAGTTCGCCACGGCCGGGCTCGTCTTCCCCGGCGGCCAGCGCGAGTTCACGGCGCAGGCCGCGTACACCTGGCTCTTCGGGAACGGCGGCCGGGGGCGGGCCTGACGGCTTCGGGCCGGGCCCCGGCCCGGCACCGGGCGGACGGGTCGCGCCTCGCTCACGCCTCACGCACGCCTCACTCGCGCGTCCCTCGCGCCTCGGTGCGGATCACTGGGCCTCGGTCGGGGCGGTGTCGGGCCGCAGCACGGGATCGCGTTCGACCGCGCCGGTGGATGGCAGCAGTGCGACGGCGAGTACGAGAGCCGGGAGCAGGGCGGCGGCGAGGTGCGTCCGGAGGCGGTACGGGGCGAGGTGCGGGACAGGGTACGGGGTACGGGGAGCGGGAGCGCCCCAGAGCCGGAGCCATGGGCGCGCCAGGAGTGGCCACAGAAGAACCACGGCCAGGACGATCGCCCACCGTGGCCGGATGAGGAGGTCCCGGTGGGCCAGGTCCAGGCTGCTGGCGACCGCCGTGCCCGGGGCGTCGCCGAGAAGGATCAGACCGGGGATCGCGGCGCATGTCACGACCACCGCGTGCAGAAGCAGGGCGATCGGACCCGCCAGCAGGAGCAGCGACAGGGACACCGGTCGGTGTGACCGCTCGATGAACCATCGGCGCAGGGCGCTCGGCGGGTGGTACAGCTTGCCGATCACCTGGCGGAGCCCCGATGTCCGGGTGGCGTCGAGCGCCTCCAGCACCGTGCGCCGCCCGGCGTGGGCCACCGCGTACCGGTCCGCCGCCAACTCGGCGCACCACAGGGCGATCACGGGAAGGATCAGCACCTGCGGCAGCCGCACCACGACGGTGAGAACCTGCGCGGCCAGCAAGGGAGCGGCCGGTGCCTGGGTGACGGTCAGCCAGACCAGCGGCGCCACGGCACACACCAGGAAGAGCACCGGCCAGGCGCCGATCAGACGGGTGAAGGGACTGCCCAGCCCCGTGATGAGGTGTTCGCCGTTGACGAGATGGCCGGCCTCGTGGAGCAGCAGGGCGCGCGCCCGGTCCTGATCGCTCTCCCAGAGCGCGAGGAATCCGAGGGACACCGCGACCCGCCGGCCGCGCCAGCCTCGCGCGTACACCCTGATCGACGGGCCACGGGCCCGCGTCGAGAGGGTGAGGACCGTGCCGGGCGCGTGCTCGTCGAGCAGCCGCTGTACGGACCGTAGGGCAGGGGAGGGACCGTACGCCGCGGCGTCGCGGAGGTCGATCAGGTGATACCGCCACTCCGTGTACCGGCCGCGGAGATGCGGCAGCAGCACCGTGGCCACCCCGGCCGTCAGGAAGAGGAGAGGTGCCAACTGGCTCACCAGCATGACCCGCAGCGCGGCGAACCCGGACGTCGAGACGGTGGCCGCGCCGTACTCCCCCGCCGTCCAGACGTCCAGGAGCTGCGCCCGCCACCAGACGAAGGCGGCGGGCGCGTCCTGGACATAGCTCGCCATGGCCAGCCACAGCCAGGGCGGTGGAGGCAGCGCGCCCGCGAGCCCGCCGGGGGCGGGGGGCCGCTTCACCCTCCGCTCGTGGGGAGACCGGGGCCGCGGCCCGAGAGCCGGGTGGCCAGTCGGCGCCGCAGACGGCGGACGGCGGATACGGCGGTGCCGGTGGGCCGCGGCGCCGGTGCGCCGGTGGGCTGGTGACCCGCCAGGAGTCCGAGGAAGGCGCGGGCGCTCGCGTCGCGGCCCTCGTACAGCGCCGCGACGGCTTCGGCGGCGGCTCGGTCTGCCTGGTGACGCGGTGTACCGCGGTCCTGGAGGGAGCGGGACACCTGGGCCGCGGCGCCGACGAGAACGGCGAGATCGGCGGCGCCGACTCCGCCGATCGCCGTTCTCGCCTGCGACTCCGGTGAGCCCGGTGACACCGGCATCGGCGCAACCGGCGTCGGCGGCACCGGCGGCGTCGACCGGGAGTCCGCCTCCCCGGCGCCCGGCCCCGCGCCCGCCCCCTCGCCCGCGTCGGCGTCGGAGCTGGCCCCGGCCCCGGGCCCGGAGGGCGCCCCGGCGCCCGAGCCCGTCCTACCGGCCGCGCGGTCCCGTGCCCCGGACGTCCGCCGCTCCTCCAGTGCGAGCAGGAGCGCCGTGCCCGACACCGCGTTGCTGACGACCGGGGAGCCCATGGCCGCCACGAGCACGTCGTACGACACCGCGAGCGCGTGCCAGAGGGTGGGAAGGAGTGTGACCAGTTCGCCCCCGGCACCACCCGGCGCCGGGGGCGCGGAGCGGAGCAGCCCACGGCGGCCCCGGCCGCCCCCGGCGTAGACGCGTGCCGTGAGTGCGGCGATGGAGATCTCGTCCGGTGCGACCGCCGCCGCGATCCGTCCGGCCCAGACGTCCAGCGGGTCCGCCCGTCCCGCCTGGTCCGCCCGCTCCGCCTGGTCCGCCCGCTCCGGATGGTCCGCGTCCGTGACCGCCTCGGAGCGCTTCCGCCCCTCACCCCCATTCGACACGGAAGCTCCTGGTCCCGTCGATCGTCGTCCCGCTGAGCGTCAGCGAGGCCGAGTCCTCGGTCACCGTTCCCTCCAGCGTGGTGTCCGTGGACATCCCGTACGCGAAGGCCATGTACTGGCTGCACGGCAGGATCGGCTTCGGTACGAAGAGCAGGTTCAGCGCGGCGCCCTCGGCGGCGCCGGGATCGGTGAGGCTTCCGGAGATGTCGCCCGAGCCGTCGTCCGAGAGCGACCAGTAGGTGATGGCCACCGGTTCGCCGTCGACGGTGTCGGTCCCGTCGAGGGCGGAGCTGACCCCGAACGCTCCTTCCGCCATCTGGCTGTCGCTCGCCCAGGAGAGGTTGAAGCCGTTCTGCTCCCCGCCGACCGGATCGCCGATGAGCAGCGTCGCCGGCAGCTCGTAGGACCGCGACTCCGGCGCGCAGCCCGGGTCCGCGAAGTCGACGCTGACGGTGGCCGTGCCCGACCACTCGCCGTGTGGCACCCCCGACGCCGTGTCCTCCTCACCGGATCCGCCCGAGGAGGTGTCGTCCGAACCGTCGTCCTCCTCGGAAAAGGTGTCCTCCGAGGGCTCCTCGGTGATCTCCTCCTCCGGCGCGGACGTCTCCGTCGGGGACGGCGTGGCCGGCGCCGTCGTTTCCGTGGGCGACGCCTCCGCCGTCGTCGCGTAGCCGCTGCCGGACGGTTCGCCGGACGCGTCCCCGCCGCCTCCCCCGCAGGCGGTCAGGGCCGCCAGACCGCCCAGACACACCGCCGCGAGCACAGTCCTTCGCGGTCGTCGGATCCTCATCGGAACCCCCCTGCTACCGCCCATCCCCCGTCTCCTTCACACTCGTTGTGCCGCCGCACCGGCGCCCCGCCTCGTGGAACGCCGGTACGACGAGCCCCCGTCCCCGCGCCCTCTCCCCCGTAGAGGGCCAGGTTCGCGCGCCCCCCGGCGCGCGCCCGCGCGAGGGCGCTACGTCAACTGCCCCGGTACGCCACCCGGTTGGGGGTACCAAAGTAGACGGGCTTTTGTGCCATTCCCATCCCAGATGTCTGGGGGATCGTCCTAGCCTGCTCGCGTGACTTCCGCTTCCCGCCCAGACCCCGACCGCCACCCCGCCGGACCCGCCCGTACCGGCCGTTCCGGCCGCTCCGGCCGCTCCGGCCGCTCCGGCCGCTCCGGTGCCCGAGGAGCGGCGGTCGCCCCCGCCGCCCGCGACGCGCTGGCCGGCGCCCTCGCGCGCCGGCTGCGCGGCACCGGACCGCTCGGCGCGCTCGATGTCCTCCAGGCCGCCGCGGACGCCTTGCTCACCGCTGTTCCCGCCGACATCTGGTGCGCCGTCATGCTCGATCCCGCGACGCTCCTCGACACCGGGGGCCTGCACGAGTACGGATTCCCGCGGAGTGTGATGCCGCGTCTGTTCGAGATCGAGCACGCCGATCAGGCCGGTGTCGACAACATCCGCGCCCTCGCCCACCGCGCCACACCCGTCAGTCTGCTCAGCGACTCCATGGCCGGCCGGGTGGCCGAGAGCGTCTACTACCGCGATGTGCTCCGGCCCTCGGGGCTCACGGACGAATTACGCGTACTCCTGCGCGACGGCTCCCGTACCTGGGGACTGTTCGTGCTCTGCCGCGGGGAGGGCTCGCGGCCCTTCACCCCCGCCGAGGTCGCCCTCGCCGCCTCCGTGAGCGCCCCGGCCACGACGGCCCTGCGCCGCTCGCTCCTCCTCGGCGGCATCGACCGTGACGACGTACCGGACGCCGCGGGCCTGCTCATCCTCGACGACGACCAGCGGGTGCGGCTGTGCACGTCCACCGCCGAGCGCTGGCTGGGTCTCGTCCAGGAATCCCATCCCGCTCCCGGGCACCGGTATCCGTTCACGCTCGCCGCGCTCACCCACAAGGTCCGCTCCACCGGCCTCGGTGTCCAGGTGCAGTCCCGCGCGATCACCCGTACCGGCCACTGGGTCACCCTGAGCGCCTGGCGCGAGAAGGCGGAGGGCGAGGAGTCGGAGGCGCTCACCTATGTGTCGCTGGCCCCGAGCCGCCCCGGCGAACTGACCGCCATCGTCCTCGACGCGTACGGCCTCACTCCGCGTGAGCGCCAGGTCGCCCAGCATGTGCTGCTCGGCCGGTCGACGGCCGAGGTCGCCGACTCCCTGCGCATCGGGGAGTACACCGTGCAGGACCATCTGCGGAAGGTCTTCGACAAGGCGGGGGTACGGAGCCGCCGCGAGTTCACCGGGGAACTGTTCCAGCGCTGCTACCTCCCCCGGCTCGACGACCCGCCCCTCACGACCGACGGCCGTATGCGCGACGACGCTCCGGACCAACCCGGGTGAACCGCGCCGGTGGGGGGGAGCCGGTCGGCCTTCTCGCCGCTGAGACTCCCCCGGTACGCGGCCCTCGCCGGACGTCACGCCCGCTCGCCCGGACGTCACACCGCTCGACGTGACGTGTTCCGCCCCGGTGGGGGCAGGGCCCTGTCGAGCGGGGGTGGGTCAGGAGATATCTTGATGTCGAGCAATGTTGCAGACGTGGAGCGGAGCTACCGGTGACTGACTCGACCATCATCTATACGCACACCGACGAGGCCCCGGCCCTGGCGACGTATTCGTTCTTGCCTGTGATCGAGGCGTACGCCTCGACGGCCGGGGTCACCGTGGAGAGCCGTGACATCTCTCTGGCGGGGCGGATCATCGCCGGTTTCCCCGAGCGTCTCGAGGAGGGACAGCGCGTCGATGACGCCCTCGCCGAGCTGGGCGAGCTGGCCAGGACACCCGGGGCCAACATCATCAAGCTGCCGAACATCTCGGCTTCGATCCCCCAGCTCAAGGCGGCGATCGCCGAGCTGCGGACGCAGGGCTACGCGCTGCCGGACTACCCGGACGATCCGAAGACGGACGAGGAGAAGGACGTCCGCGCGCGCTACGACAAGGTCAAGGGCAGCGCCGTCAACCCGGTGCTGCGCGAGGGCAACTCCGACCGCCGCGCGCCCGCGTCCGTCAAGAACTACGCCAAGGCGCACCCGCACCGGATGGGCGCGTGGACGGCCGACTCGAAGACGAATGTCGCGCGGATGGACGCCGACGACTTCCGCTCCACCGAGAAGTCCGCGGTCATCGCCCGGAACGGCTCGCTCCGTATCGAGCTGGCGGGCGACGACGGGACCACCACCGTGCTGCGCGAGTCGGTGCCCGTGCTGGCGGACGAGGTCGTGGACGCGTCGGTGATGCGGGTGGCGGTGCTGCGTGAGTTCCTCGCGGCGCAGGTCGCGCGCGCCAAGGCCGAGGGTGTGCTGTTCTCGGTGCATCTGAAGGCCACGATGATGAAGGTCTCCGACCCGATCATCTTCGGCCATGTGGTCCGGGCCTTCTTCCCGAAGACGTTCGCCGAGCACGGCGAGAAGCTCGCGGCGGCCGGTCTGAGCCCGAACGACGGTCTCGGCGGCATCCTCAAGGGTCTGGAGTCGCTGCCCGAGGGCGCGGAGATCAAGGCGTCCTTCGAGGCCGAGCTGGCCAAGGGCCCGGCGCTGGCGATGGTCGACTCCGACCGGGGCATCACCAATCTGCACGTACCGAGCGATGTCATCGTCGACGCCTCCATGCCGGCCATGATCCGCACCTCCGGTCATATGTGGGGTCCCGACGGCAAGGAGGCCGACACCCTCGCGGTCATCCCGGACAGCAGCTACGCGGGTATCTACCAGGTCGTCCTCGACGACTGCCGCGCCCATGGCGCCTACGACCCGTCGACGATGGGCTCGGTGTCGAACGTCGGTCTGATGGCGCAGAAGGCCGAGGAGTACGGCAGCCACGACAAGACCTTCGAGATCCCGGCCACCGGCACGGTCCGGGTCGTCGACGACAACGGCGACGCCGTGCTGGAGCATGTCGTGAGCGCCGGTGACATCTGGCGCATGTGCCAGACCAAGGACCTGCCCGTCCGGGACTGGGTCAAGCTCGCCGTGACCCGCGCCCGTGCCACCGGTGACCCGGCGGTGTTCTGGCTCGACGAGGGGCGCGCGCACGACGCGAGCCTGATCGCGAAGGTGCGGACCTACCTCGCCGAGCACGACACCGAGGGCCTGCGGATCGAGATCATGGCGCCGGTCGACGCGATCGCGTTCTCCCTGGAGCGCATCCGCCGGGGTGAGGACACGATCTCGGTCACCGGCAATGTCCTGCGTGACTATCTGACCGACCTCTTCCCGATCCTCGAACTCGGTACGAGCGCCAAGATGCTCTCGGTCGTCCCGCTGATGAACGGCGGCGGACTCTTCGAGACCGGGGCCGGCGGCTCCGCGCCCAAGCATGTCCAGCAGCTCGTCAAGGAGAACTACCTGCGGTGGGACAGCCTGGGTGAGTTCCTCGCCCTCGCGGTCAGCTTCGAGCACCTCGCGCAGACCACGGGCAACGCGCGGGCGCAGATCCTCGCCGACACGCTGGACCGCGCGACCGCGACCTTCCTCAACGAGGACAAGTCGCCGAGCCGTCGCCTCGGCGGTATCGACAACCGCGGGAGCCACTTCTACCTGGCGCTCTACTGGGCCCAGGAGCTGGCGCGGCAGACCGACGACGCGCGGCTCGCCGAGTCGTTCGCGGCTCTCGCCAAGACGCTGGCCGAGCAGGAGCGGACCATCGTCGACGAGCTGATCGCGGTGCAGGGCTCGCCGGTGGACATCGGCGGCTACTACCGTCCGGACGCGGCGAAGGCCTCGGCCGTCATGCGGCCTTCGGCCACGTTCAACCAGGCGGTCGCGACGCTCGCCTGAGCCGTATCGTACCCGCGGGTGCGACAGCCCCGGCCGGCGTTCCGC
>NZ_JBSGVS010000064.1:0-52560 GCF_053608565.1 Streptomyces sp. NPDC055025 | reverse complement strand
ACGAGCACCCGCGCGTAGCGCTGACGCCGCCGCGTACGGCGCGGCCACGCGTCGCCCGGCCGGTGGTCCCGCCGGCCGGGCGACGCCACGGGCCGTACGCCGTCAGCCGCCCACCCCCGTCAGCCGCCCACCGCCGTCAACGCCTGGTCCAGGGCCAGGAGGAAGCGGTTCGTCGTGGTGCGGTCGCGGACCGCCAGGCGTAGCCATTCGGCGTCGAGGCCCGGGAACGTATCGCCTCGGCGGGCCGCGAAGCCCAGGGTGCGCAGCCGGGCGCGTACCGCGTTCGCGTGGGCCATATGGACCAGGACGAACGGGCCCTGCGCCGCCTCGACGGTCCGTACCTCCTCGAACTCCGCGAGCCCCGCCAGCAGATGGGCGCGCTCCACCGCCGTCCGGCACGCCGCGCTCTCCGCCTCCGCCAGCGCGGCGGGCGACATGCACGCCTCCGCCGCCGCCAGCGCGGGTGTCGAGACCGGCCACAGCGGCTGCGCCCGCTCCAGCGCGGCCACCGTCCCCGGCTCGGCCAGTACATAACCGATCCGCAGCCCCGCGAGCCCCCAGGTCTTGGTGAGGCTGCGCAGCACCACCAGCCCCGGCACATCCGTACGCCCCGCCAGCGCCTCCGGCTCACCCGGCACCGCGTCCATGAACGCCTCGTCCACCACCAGCGTCCGCCCGGGGCGCGCCAGCTTCGCGACGGCCCCGGCGGGATGGAGCACGGAGGTCGGATTCGTGGGATTGCCGATGACGACCAGATCCGCGTCCTCGGGCACCGCCCCGGGATCGAGCCGGAAGCCGTCCGACGCGCTGAGCAGCACCCGCCCCACGGTGTGCCCCGCGTCCCGCAGCGCCGATTCCGGCTCGGTGAACTGCGGATGGACGATCACCGGCCGGCGTACCGGCAGGGCACGGGCGAGCAGTACGAACGCCTCCGCCGCGCCCGCCGTCAGCAGCACCCGCTCCACCGGCAGCCCGTGCCGCGCCGCCACCGCCGCGCGCGCCGCCCGTCCGTCCGGGTACGCCGCGAGCCCGGTCAGCGAGTCGGCGATACGGGCGCGCAGCCACTCCGGGGGAGTACCCGTACGGACATTGACCGCGAGATCGATCAGTCCCTCCGCGCCGTCCCGCATCTCGGCGTCGCCGTGATGGCGCAGATCATGAAGATCACCGCGCGTAGACATGAGGGCCAATCGGTCGATGGCGGACCGGTATACGGGCCCGGCGGGGCCGGTGCGGGTACGGACCCCGCGCGTGGGGTGCCACGCTCTCGCTGGACTGGTCGACGCGGGTCACCGGGCTCCTTCCGAATGCCACCGGGATACGGGGGCGTCATGGCGCGGCGCGCTGTAGCGCGTGGCCGCTGATCTGTACCGCCAACCGGCCGCCGCCGTCAACGTCACCGACAGGTCTCCGTCGTCGACATCATCTCCGCTCCCGCCGGTTCCACTCCGTCCCGGCCCCTGTACGCCACCGCGCAGGTGACCGCGGCCGGCCGGCCCTCGGGGGCCGACTTCCGTTTCGGCACGAGAAGCGCACCTCCGCCCGCCAGCGCGGCGGCCTCCGCGACGGACGCGGTCCCTGCGGCGGCCAGCGGCGCACCGGACGGATTCGGTACGGCGATCGCGGCCAGCAGACCGGCCGCGTACCCCCGTACGGGCACACCCAGCCGCGCCGCGGCCCCGGCGATCGCGGGGGCGTCCGCCTTGGTGTCGACGGTCGCCAGTTCCACCACCGAGCGCGGCGCGAGCCCGGCGTCCCGCAGCGTGTCCGCGATCAGGCCGAGCACTTCCCCGACGGTGGCGCCCCGGCTCGCGCCCACCCCCACGACCAGCTCCGGATCCGGCCGCGCCGTGGAGCGCGGATGTGCGAGTCGGGCGTCCGATCCGCTATGCAGGGGCGCATGGCCGTGTTCGTCGCGCTCGGCGCGTTCCTCATGACGCTGTTCGGCGGCTGGACGGCGCAACGCGTCACCGACCGCCGCCATCTCGTACTGGGCCTGGCCGGTGGGCTGATGCTCGGTGTCGTCGGTCTGGATCTGCTGCCGGAGGCGATGCGCGCGGCGGGCCATGAGATCTTCGGCGTACCGCAGGCGCTGCTGCTCTTCGTCGGGGGCTTTCTCGTAGCCCATCTGGTGGAACGTTTGCTCGCGGTCCGTCAGGCCTCCCACGGCGGCGCCCCGCGCGATCCCGTCCCCCGTGAGTCCGTCGCGCCCGGCTCGGGCCGCGGCGGCCGTGGCGGCGGACCGGGCGGCGGCCCTGGTGGCTCGGGCGGCGGCGGCCCTGGCGGCGGTCCCGGCGAGGCTCCCGCCGGTGGTCCCGGTGCGGGTCCTGGTCCTGACGCGGGCCACGGGGCCGCCGACCTCGGGACGAACGGCCGGGCGCCCGAGGTCGGGCTGACCGCCGCGGCGGCCATGGTGGGCCACAGCGTGATGGACGGTATCGCCCTCGGCGCGGCCTTCCAGGTGGGCGAGGCGATGGGCGCCGCCGTCGCCCTCGCCGTCATCGCCCATGACTTCGCCGACGGCTTCAACACGTACACACTCACCAGCCTGTACGGGAACGACCGGCGCAGGGCGATCGGGATGCTGGTCGCGGACGCGATCGCGCCGGTGCTGGGCGCCGCGTCCACCCTGCTGTTCACGCTCCCCGAGGAGGCGCTCGCCAGCTATCTCGGGTTCTTCGGCGGCGGCCTGCTCTATCTGGCGGCGGCCGAGATCCTGCCCGAGGCGCATCACGAGCACCCGGCCCGCTCCACGCTGCTCTGCACGGTTTTGGGGGTGGCCTTCATCTGGCTGGTGGTCGGTCTCGCCGCCTGAGTCACGGGAGCATGGGAGCCACGGGCCCGGACACGGCCCCGCGACCCGCTCACGCCGAGCACCGCTCCACGAACCGCCGCGCCATCTCCGGCACCGCCGCCCAGTGCGTATGCAGATAACTCGCGTGCACACCCCGCAGGACGAAACCCTCCACCCGCCGTTCCGGGTGCACCACGCCCCAGGCGGGGGCGTTCCCGGCGCCCGGCTCCAGCACCGTCCGGTGGAACTCGTGCCCCCGCACCCGGGTTCCGGCCCGCGCCAGCGCGCTGTCGCCGACCGCCACCGCCTCGCGGTACCCCAGTGTCAGCCGCCCCGACATCCGCGCGTCGGCGTCCAGCACGCCGCACATCGGCCGTCCGTCCAGGGAGCGCGCCAGATACAGCAGCCCGGCGCACTCCGCGGCCACCGGCGCACCGGAGAACGCCAGCTCCGCGACGGCCTCGCGCAGCGGCTCGTTCGCGGACAGCTCCGGCGCGTACACCTCGGGGAAGCCGCCCCCGATCACCAGCCCCCGGGTCCCTTCGGGGAGCCGCTCGTCACGCAGCGGGTCGAACGGTACGACGTCCGCACCCGCGGCCGTCAGCAGCTCGGTGTGCTCCGCGTACGAGAAGGTGAACGCCGACCCGCCGGCCATGGCGATCACCGGCCGCCCGCGCCCCGCCGAAGCGACCGAAGCGACTGGTGTGACCGAAGCGACCGGAGCCACCGCCCCGGCCCCTGCGGCCCCCTCGGCCCCCGCGGTCCTCCCGGCCGTATCGCGCGGCCCGTCCCACCCCGCCCCCGCCTCCCACGCCGTCGTGGCCAGCGGCGGCGCACTGCGCGCGAGCGCCAGCAGCGCCTCCAGATCACATCCCGCCCGTACCCGCCCGGCCAGCTCCCGCATCGCCGCCAGCGCCTCCGCGCGCCGCTCGGCGACCGGCACCAGACCCAGATGGCGCGAGGGCGTACCGACCTGTTCCGTGCGGCGCAGCACCCCCATCACCGGCACACCCGACTCGTCCAGCGCGTCGCGCAGCAGCTGTTCGTGCCGGTCCGTGGCGACCTTGTTGAGGATCACCCCGCCTATCCGTACCTCCGGGTCCCAGGAGGCGAAGCCGTGCACCAGCGCCGCCACCGAACGGGACTGCGACGAGGCGTCCACCACCAGCACCACCGGAGCCCGCAGCAGCTTCGACACCTGCGCGGTGGAGGCCAGTTCCCCCCGGCCGGACGCGCCGTCGTACAGCCCCATCACACCCTCGACGAGCGCCAGGTCGCAGCCCGCCGCGCCATGCGCGAACAGCGGCCCGATCAGCCCGGTGCCGCACATGTACGCGTCGAGGTTGCGGCCCGGACGGGCCCGGCCGTCACCGGACACCGCCAGCGCGTGATACCCCGGATCGATGTAGTCGGGCCCCACCTTGTGCGGGGACACGGCGAGACCGCGCTCCGAGAAGGCCGCCATCAGTCCCGTCGCGACGGTGGTCTTGCCGCTGCCGGAGGCGGGCGCGGCGACGACCAGACGCGGGACGTTCACCACTCGATGCCCCGCTGGCCCTTCTGGCCCGCGTCCATCGGGTGCTTGACCTTGGTCATCTCGGTGACCAGATCCGCGAAGTCCAGCAGCTTCTCCGGGGCGTTGCGCCCGGTGATCACCACATGCTGGGTCCCTGGACGGTCGCGCAGCACCTCGATCACCTCGTCCGTGTCCACCCAGCCCCAGTGCAGCGGATAGGCGAACTCGTCCAGGACGTAGAGCTTGTGCGTCTCGGCCGCGAGATCGCGCTTGACCTGCTCCCAGCCCTCGCGCGCCGCCTCCTCGTTGGAGAGCTGGCTGTCGCGCTGCACCCAGGACCAGCCCTCGCCCATCTTGTGCCAGACGACGGAACCGCCCTCGCCGCTCGCCCCCAGCACCGTCAGCGCCCGCTCCTCGCCGACCCGCCACTTCGCGGACTTCACGAACTGGAACACCCCGATCGGCCACCCCTGGGTCCACGCGCGCAGCGCGAGTCCGAACGCCGCCGTCGACTTGCCCTTGCCGGTGCCCGTATGCACCAGCACGAGCGGACGGTTACGGCGCTGGCGGGTGGTCAGACCGTCGTCCGGCACGGTCTCCGGCTGTCCCTGCGGCATTACGCGGCCTTCCTGGAGCGTCCGTTGTTGCTGCTGCTGATCCGCTGTACGTCCCTGACCAGACCGGCGATGCTGTCGGCCCGCAGTTCGTCGAGTGTGATGGCCGTGCCCGCGAGCGCCGAGGCGAGCGAACCGGCCAGCCCGAGCCGTACCGGCCCCGACTCGCAGTCCACGACCACCGAGGCCGTGCCCTCCGAGGCGTGCAGCCGGGCCGCGCGCGCCGCCAGCGCCACCGGATCGGGGCCGCCCGTCGCGCGCCCGTCCGTCACCACCAGCAGCAGCGGACGGCGCGCGGGATCGCGCATCCGCTCCACCCGCAGCACGTCATGGGCCTTGAGCAGCCCGGCGGCGAGCGGGGTGCGCCCGCCCGTCGGCAGCGACTCCAGCCGGGCCGCCGCCGCGTCCACCGACGAGGTCGGCGGCAGCGCCACCTCGGCCGTCCTGCCCCGGAAGGTGACCAGCCCGACCTTGTCGCGCCGCTGATACGCGTCCAGCAGCAGCGAGAGCACCGCGCCCTTCACCGCGCCCATCCGCGCCCTGGCCGCCATCGATCCGGACGCGTCGACCACGAACAGCACGAGATTCCCCTCGCGCCCCTCCCGCGTCGCCTGCCGCAGATCGTCCTTGCGGACCACCAGCCCGGGGCCGCCGCGCCCGCGCGCCCGCTGGTGCGGGGCAGCGGCCTGTACGGTCGCCGCGAGATGCAGCTTGGTCAGCGCGCCCCGGGGCCTGCGGGATCCCGTCGTCCTGCCGTGTTCGGTACGGGCCCGGGAGCGGCGCCCGGCGGCGCCCTCGCCCAGTCCGGGGACGCTCAGTGTCTTCGTACGGAACGGCTCGGCGGCCCGTACGGCGGACTGCTCCCCGGACCCGGACCCGGCACCCGCACCAGCCCCGCCGTCCCCCTTCGCGTCCGCACGCTGGGGCTCCGTCGTCGGCTCGGGCTCCGGCTCCGCGGGCGTGTCGTCCCGTCCCGCCGCGGACTCCCGCGGTGTGTCGGACACTTCGGGACCGCCCTGTGGCGGGATGCCACCGCCCCCGGGTCCGTCCGGGCCACCGGAACCGCCGCCGTCGGGGTCGTCGTCCGGGTCCTCGCCCCCGTCGCCCCCGTCGTTCCCGCTGTCCCCGCCGTTGTCGTCCTCGCCCTTGAACCGCTCCAGCGTGTCGTCGAGCCTGTCCTCGTCGAGCCCCGGCGCGTCGAAGGGATTGCGGCGCCGCCGGTGCGGCAGCGCGAGCAGCGCGGCCCGGCGTACGTCCTCGGGACGTACGTCCGTCCGCCCGGCCCACGCGGCCAGCGCCGTCGCGGTCCTCGCCATCACGATGTCCGCGCGCATCCCGTCCACCTCGAACGCGGCGCAGGTCGCGGCGATCTGGAGCAGTGCGGCGTCCCCGAGCCGTACCTCGGGCAGCAGCGCGCGGGCCGCGACGATCCGTTCCCGCAGCGCGCTCTCCTCGTCGGCCCAGCGCGCGGCGAAGGCGGCGGGGTCGTCGTCGTACGCGAGCCGCCGCCGTACGACCTCGACCCGCTGCTCCGGCTCCCGCGAGGCCGCGACCTCCACGGTGAGTCCGAAGCGGTCGAGCAGCTGCGGCCGCAGCTCGCCCTCCTCGGGGTTCATCGTCCCGACGAGCAGAAAGCGCGCGGCGTGCCGTACGGAGACGCCCTCGCGCTCCACGTACGAGGCACCCATCGCGGCGGCGTCCAGCAGCAGGTCGACGAGATGGTCATGGAGGAGATTGACCTCGTCGACATAGAGCACCCCTCGGTGCGCGTCCGCGAGCAGCCCCGGCTCGAAGGCCTTCACGCCCTCCGACAGCGCCCGTTCGATGTCCAGCGCCCCGACGAGCCGGTCCTCGGAGGCGCCGACGGGCAGCTCGACCATACGCGGGGGCCTGGAGACACCCGGCCCGCTCCCGTGCGGTCCGTCCGGGCAGTGCGGATCGGGCGCGGCGGGATCGCAGCCGAACCGGCACCCGGCGACCACCGCCAGCTCGGGCAGCAGAGCCGACAGGGCCCGTACGGCCGTGGACTTCGCCGTGCCCTTCTCCCCGCGTACGAGGACTCCGCCGACCGCCGGACTGACCGCGTTGAGCAGCAGGCCCAGCCGCAGATCGTCCATCCCCACGATGGCGGTGAACGGATAAGGGGTGCTCATATGCTGATCGCTCCTTCGAGTACGACGCTTGCGAACGCGGCTGTGGCGCCCTCCAGGGCGTCGGCGGTCACGGTGCCCCGGGAGGAATGAAGGGCAGCCCCGGCGGCGCCCCCTCCTCGATCAGCCGCAGCAGCGCGTCCGTGTCCGCGTGCTCCTCGATGAGGTCACCGAGAAGGTCGAGCTGTTCCTCGCGCAGCGCGCCGAAGCTCGTGTCGGGCGCGGGGACGAAACGCCGGCCCGCCGCCCGTGCCACCTCCGCCAGGAAGCGCCGCCGGAACGTGTCGCTCTCCAGCGCCCCGTGCCAGTGCGTGCCCTGGACCGCGCCCATCCGGCAGCCGTCCAGCGCCCGTCCGTCCGGGCCGGAGACAAAGGCGTCCCCGCCCCGCACCTCGGCGACCCCGTGATGGATCTCGTACCCCTCCACCGCCGCGCCGAGGGCCGTCCCGGACGGTCTGGCCAAGGTCTTCTCACGGGCGAACCGCACCCGTACGGGCAGCAGCCCCAGTCCGGCCACGGCGCCCGCCCGTGACTCCACCTCGTCGTCGATGTGCTCGCCGAGGATCTGATAGCCGCCGCAGATGCCCAGCACCGGACGCCCCTCGGCGGCCCGCCGCGCGAGCGCGTCGGCGAGCCCGCGCTCCCGCAGCCACGCCAGCGCCCTCACCGTGCCCCGGGTGCCGGGCACCACCACGAGATCGGCGTCGGCCAGTTCCTCGGGGCGGTCCACGAACCGCACGACGACACCCGGTTCTGCCGCGAGCGCGTCCACATCGGTGAAGTTGGACATCAGGGGTACGGCGCAGACCGCGACCCGCAGCACCTCCTCGCCGTACGGGGGAGCCACCAGGGACTCGCGCACGGCGCCGCGCAGCGAGATACGCAGTCCGTCCTCCTCGTCGATGCCCAGACCGTGCCGCCAGGGCAGCACCCCGAGCGTCGCCCGGCCGGTCAGCCCGCGCAGCATGTCGAGACCGGGCTCCAGCAGGGACACATCGCCCCGGAACTTGTTGACGAGATACCCCGCGACCAGCTCCTGGTCCTCCGGGGCCAGCAGCGCGGTCGTACCGAAGAACGAGGCGAAGACCCCGCCCCGGTCGATGTCTCCGACCACCACCACCGGCAGCCGCGCGGCCCGCGCGATCCCCATGTTCACGATGTCGGTACGGCGCAGATTGATCTCGGCGGGGCTGCCCGCGCCCTCGCAGATCACGGCGTCATAGGTGGAGCGCAGCTCCTCCAGGCACTCCAGGACGGGCCCGAGCAGCGCCTCCCGCCGTCCACCGCGCAGCGCCTTCCCCGAAGCCGCCCCGCCCGAAGACGAGTTCCCCGCGAGAGTGTTCCCCGTGGCCGGGTTCCCCGGCGCGGTCCCCTCGGCGCTGCCGAAGAAGCCCCTGGCACTCAGCTCACCCACCGGCCGTCCCATCAGCACCACTTGGCTGCTGCGGTCACCGCCGGGCTTCAGCAGGACGGGGTTCATCAGCGCGGTCGGCTCCACCCGGGCCGCCTGGGCCTGCATCGCCTGCGCCCGTCCGATCTCCGCGCCCTCGCGTGTCACGAACGAATTCAGCGACATGTTCTGCCCCTTGAAGGGCGCGACCTTCACCCCCCGGCGCACCAGCCACCGGCAGATCCCCGCCGTGACGACGCTCTTGCCCGCGTCCGAGGTGGTCCCGGCCACCAGAAGGCCCCCGCCGCGCCCGCCCCGGCTCATCCACGTCCCTTTCCCGTGGCCGCCGTACGGCGGCGCGTGTCCGTGGCACGGCGGCGTATCGCGCCGTACGCGAACCGGCCGGCGACACAGACCGCGAGGGCGTATCCGCTCACCCGGCGCGACAGGCGCACGGCCCGCTCGATGTCGGCTGTCTCCACGGGCCGCCCCTCGCCGTTCAGTACGGGCCGGTGCTCCACCCGTCCGCCGTACGCGAGCGTCCCGCCGAGCCGTACGCCCAGCGCGCCCGCGAACGACGCCTCCACCGGGCCCGCGTTGGGGCTCGGATGCTTCCGCGCGTCCTGCCGTACCGCCCGCAGGGCCGCGCGCGGATCGCCGCCCGCCGCGACGGCCAGCGCGGCGGTCAGCCGGGCCCCCGGCCAGCCGGCCAGATCGTCGAGCCGGGCCGACGCCCAGCCGAACCGGCGGTACCGGGGGGACCGGTGGCCCACCATCGCGTCCAGTGTGTTCACGGCCCGGAATCCGACCAGCCCCGGCACCCCCGCGATCGCCCCCCACACCAGCGCGCCCACGACGGCGTCGGAGGTGTTCTCGGCGACGGATTCCACGACGGCGCGGGCGAGTTGCTGTCCGTCCAGTGCCTGCGGATCGCGCCCGCACAGCCGCGGCAGCCGCTCCCTGGCCAGCTCGATGTCCCCGGCGGTGAGCGCCGCGCCGATGGCGCGTGCCTCCCGGCCGAGCGAAGTGCCGCCGACGACGGACCAGGTGGCCAGGGCGGTCAGCGCGACGGACGCGGCGCGCCGTCCGGCACGGCTGCTCCGTACGGCCCGCGTGCCCCGCGTGGCCCGTACGGTCTCGGCGCCCCGCGTGGCCCGTACGGTCTCCGTATTCCGGGCGGCGACGATCGCGAGCCCGGCGGCGCCTCCGGCGCACACCAGGGTGTGCAGCGTGCCCCAGCCGCGGTGGTCGTGCCAGAGCATCCGCTCGACGGCCCCCGCCGCCCGGCCGAACGCGGCCACCGGATGGCCCCGGCGCGGATCGGCGAACACCTGGTCGCCCAGCAGCCCCAGGGCCGCGCCGTAGGCGAAGACCCGCTCGGCGGCGGCCGAACCGCCGCCGCGCACGACGGCAGAACCGCAGCCAGGCATGGCGAAATGTCCTCACTCAGGGTCCGCGCCCCGGCTCGACGTGGTGCGGCGGCGAGAGTTCCTGGCTCCCGGGAGAGGACTCCCGGTGACAGTGGCGGGACCGCGCCGGACTCGCACCGGCTTCCTCTTCTGCCGCCGTAAATGGCCCCGGCAGTCCACCACGCCCCGCGAACAGCCGTCAACTCATCGCTGACCTGCGACGGGACACTGTGCGAAGCCCCACATCGGCGGGTGGACCCGGGTCACGCGACGATCAGCCAGATCCCGTACCCCACGGCTCCGGCGCACAGGGCGAAGCAGGCGTACGCGCCCGTGCGCGCCAGAGCCATGGCGCCCGGCTCCCGCTTGGCGAGACCCACGACGCCCAGGGTGAACAGGCCCACGAGGGCGACGGTCGCCACAAGACTGACCCCGAAGACGGCGCCGAGCGCTGCCCAGTCGATTTTCATACGTTCGCTCTTCCTTGGACCGTGGGGGGTTCAGACCGTGGCGGTGCGGGCGGGCTCACCGGAGCTGCCCGGAGGGGACGGAATGGTGGTCGACAGATCGTGCCCGGCACCGGCACCGGCCGCGCTCGACGCGGTGACGGCCGTGACGCCGTCGGCCAGGATCCCGGCCTCGTCCTCGTCGGAGTCGGTGACATTGGTGTGGTCGACCGGGCGGCGGCGCGAGGCGAGCCAGATGGCGCCGGAGAAGGCGAGCAGCAGTGCGGCGACCACCGAGACGCCCCAACTTCCCTGGCCGGTCAGGAACTCCGCGCAGGCCGCGACCAGACCCGCGGCGGGCAGGGTCAGTCCCCAGGCGACGAACATCCGGGTGGCGGTGGACCAGCGGACCACACCGCCCTTGCGGCCGAGCCCCGCGCCCATCACGGCGCCGGAGCAGGACTGGGTGGTGGAGAGCGAGAAGCCGAGGTGCGAGGAGGCGAGAATGACGGTCGCGGCGCTGGTCTGGGCGGCGAAGCCCTGCTGCGGCCCGAGATCGGTGAGACCGGTGCCCATGGTGCGGATGATGCGCCAGCCGCCGAGATACGTACCGAGCGCGATCGCCGTGCCCGCGGAGACGATCACCCACAGCGGGGGGTTGGAGCCGGGGGAGAGGACACCGCCGGTGACGAGCGCCAGCGTGATGACGCCCATGGTCTTCTGCGCGTCGTTGGTGCCGTGCGCCAGGGAGACCAGACCGGCGGAGGCGATCTGGCCCGCGCGGTAGCCCTTGGCGGTGGCCCTGTCGTCCGTGCGGCGGCCGATACGGTACGTCAGCCGGGTGGCGAGCAGCGCCGCGAGACCGGCGACGACCGGCGCGGCGAGCGCGGGGATCAGCACCTTGGTGATGACCACACCGCCGTTGACCCCGGAGGTGCCGACGGACATCAGGGTGGCGCCGATCAGTCCGCCGAAGAGGGCGTGGGAGGAGCTCGACGGGAGACCGACGAGCCAGGTGAGCAGATTCCAGAGGATGGCGCCGACGAGCGCCGCGAAGATCACTTCTGTCCGGATGCCGTTCTCGTTGATGAGCCCGCCGGAGATCGTTCTGGCGACCTCCACGGAGAGGAACGCGCCGACCAGATTCAGCACGGCGGACATGGCCACCGCGGTCTTGGGCTTCAGGGCGCCGGTCGAGATGGTCGTCGCCATCGCGTTGGCGGTGTCATGGAAACCGTTCGTGAAATCGAACACGAGCGCCGTCACGATCACGATCGCGAGCAGCAGTGTGAGGTGTTCCATTTACCCAGGCAATCGTTCGACGTAGGGGGCCTCGGTGAACGTAGGGAGTCATGGTGAACGGAAGATGAACTGTGCGGGTCTTCATGGTGTCTCAGGCTGACGTCGCGTGGTTCTGTTCGGATGATCGGGAGAACGGTGTGCGGTCCGCCGGAGGCTCCTGGCAGGATCGCGGTATGACCGATCAGGAGAAACAGGACGCGATAGGCCGGGCCTGGCGGGATCTGGTGAACACCGCCCGCAGAACGGCCTCCGAGGGGCTCGTCGTCGGCACCTCGGGCAATGTCTCGGTGCGGGTCGGTGGAATCATCCTGGTGACGCCCAGTGGAATTCCCTATGAACAACTCGGTCCCGAGGATGCCGTCGGGGTCGATCCGGACGGCCGGCAGGTCCTCGGCGCGTTCACCCCCACGAGTGAGCTGCCGCTCCATCTCTCGGTTTACCGGCACACCTCGGCGGCGGCCGTCGTCCACACCCACGCGGTGCACGCCACCGCCGTCTCCACGCTCGTGCCGGAACTGCCCGTGATCCACTACATGGCGGCGGCGTTCGGCGGCCCCGTCCGGGTCGCTCCGTACGCGCTGTACGGGACGGACGAACTGGCCGCGGGCATGCTCACCGCCCTCCGCGACCGCACGGGCTGTCTCCTCCAGAACCATGGCACGGTGACCTACGGCGCCACCCTCGCGCAGGCCTACGACCGCACGGCCCAGTTGGAGTGGATGTCCCGGCTCTGGCTCACCGCCAGCGCGGTGCCGGGCCTCTCGCCCTCGCTGCTCTCCGACGCCCAGCTCCAGGAGGCCGGGGAGAAGCTGAAGGGCTACGGCCAGGGGCGCTGACCATCGGCCAGGGTCGCGGGCCGTGACCGGGGGCGGTCGGCGTCGGCGGCGCCGGCCGTGACCGGTGACGGTCCGGCCCGACCCCGACGGACCGCGCCCGGTGGCCGGGGCGTGCGCGGGTGACGACACTGGGACCGTGCGCCCCGCAACAGCGACGGCAGCGGCCGTCTCCACCGTGATCGGCGTCGGCGCGGCCGCGGTCGCGGCCGGCCGGCTCGCCGGTGACGCCGCTCTGAAGGCGTCGCCGGGGCGGCCCCTGCCCGGCGACCCCCGGCTCACCGTGCACGCCACGGCCGCCGGGCAGATCACCCTGACGCGCTGTCTCGCCTCCCTGCGCCCCGGTGTGTACGGGATCGGGAACCGTGACCTCCACGCGGTCGTCGGGCCGGTCCTGGAGGGCGTGCGGCACCCCGCCGACACCGTCGTACGGAGACTGGAGCGGGTCGACCGCGGCACCCTCGTCCCGGGTATGCGGGTACGCCTCACCCCGCAGGTCCACATCGGCGACCCCACCACCGCGCTCGGCATCGACCACCGGGAGGAGCGGATCCCGGGCGAACTCGGCTTCCTGCCCGCCTGGTTCGTGCCGGGAGCGCGGGACACCTGGGTGATCACCGTGCACGGCCTGGGCACCACCCGTGAGCACCCCCTGAACGTCCTGGAACTGCTGGCGGGACTCCAGGTCGCCGTGCTCGATCTCGCCTACCGGGGCGACCCCGGCGCCCCCCGCTCCCCGGACGGCCTCGGTCATCTCGGCGACTCCGAGTGGCGCGACCTCGACGCGGCGATCCGCTACGCCGTCCGCTACGGCGCGGAGCGGGTCGTCCTGTACGGCTGGTCCACCGGCGCCACGATGGCCCTGCACGCCGCCGCGAACTCCGCGCACAGCGAGCGGATCTCCGGCCTGGTGCTCGACTCGCCCGTACTGGACTGGGAGGCCACCCTGAAGGCCCTCGCCACCGCCCGGCGCACCCCCACCGCACTGCTGCCGCTCGCCGTCCGGGCGGCCCAGGGCAGGACCGGACTCCACGGCGGCCGGCTGCTCCAGGCCGCCGACCCGCGCAACCTCGATGTCCCGACGCTGATCATCCACGGCCCCGACGACACCCTCGCCTCCTGGGACCCCTCCCGCGAACTCGCCGCCCTGCGCCCGGGACTGATCGGTCTGCACGCCGTCGCGCACGCTCCGCACGCCGCGATGTGGAACGCCGATCCGACCGGTTACGAGGAGGCCCTGCGCCGCTTCCTCACCCCTCTCATGTAGCCGTCCAACAGGCCTCGTCCGCCCCGTACGCACCCTCGCCAGGACCCGTCCGCGCGGGCCCCTGTCCGCGTTCCGGTACCGACTCGACAGGTTCCGTTTGGGCTTTCGGGCGGTCACCGGGAAGACTGCTCCCGTGACGTCCCGAAAGCCTGATGAGCAATTGGCGCGCAACTCCAGACTCCGACTCGTCCGCCCGCGGCCGTTGACCACGGCCCGACGGGCCGTGACCGACGGACGCAACCGGCCGGCACCCCGGCCGCCCGAGGGCACTCCACCCCCCGCGGAGCTGGCCCGCCAGGCCAGGGAGGTCCTCGCCGACGCCGTACGGATCGCCCGCTGGGCCGCCGTCGACCGGGGTCCCGGCACGGGCCCCTTCGGCGCGTCCGCGCAGGCACGGGCCGCCGAAGCCCTGGAGCTGGCTCCGGAGCAGGTGCGCGCGGGCTGGGACCGGGCCAGGCTGGCCGGGCTCGTCGAGCTGCACGGCGGCACCGTACGGCCCGGCTGGCGGCTCCAGGCCTGGGACCGCGACGACAGCGCCGTCCAGCGTGGCTGGGTGGCCCTCTTCGACGCCTGGTCGCTCGTGCACCCGGCCCCCGAGGACGTCGAGGCCTCCACGGTCGCCGAGGTCGTCGAAGCCGTCCCGCAGGTGCTCTCCCTGCTCCAGCTCTCGGCCGGGCCCGTGCTCGTACCGGCCCTGCTCGATCTGCTGCGGCAGCGCGTCGCCGAACTCCACGAGGAGCGCTGCGAGGTCCCCTACGGGCCACAGCCCGCGCCCGCCGAGCGCACGGCCCCCGAGCCGCCGGACGAGAGCCTCCTGCCCCCGCTGCTCGACTGGGCCCTCGAAGGACTGGCCGCCGTCGGCGCGCTGACCCTGGGGGAGGGCCAGGCCACCCTCACCCCGCTCGGCAACTGGGCGGTCTGGGTCAAGCTGGAACAGATCTGCGTCGCTGCCCAGAGCCCCGCGGGCAATATCGAACAGTCGGCCCAGCACATGCTGCGCGGCTGTGCCGGACTCACCCCGGGACCGGCCCGCGCCGAGTACCGCGCCTGGCTCGCCGCCCGGACCGTCGGCAGCGCCGTCACCGAACTTCTCACCGTCGCCCGTGGCGAGGACGCGCTTCTGCGCGGGCTGGCCTTCGAGGCGCTGCGCGTCGTCGGCGCCCCGGCCGAGGCGGGCGTACGGGCGGCGGCCGGCGAGTCCTCGCTGCGCCCCTACGCCCTGCTCTGGCTGGCGGAGTACGAGGGCGCCGACCCGGACGACGCGGCCGATGTCCTCACCCGCGAGGAGTCGACCTGGCTCTGGGTGGACACCGCGGCGGCCGTCGCCGACCACGGGGAGAGCGATCTGCTGGTCCGCCATCTCGACTCGGCCGTGCAGGGCAATGTGCCCGCGCTGCTGGACGAGGTCCGGGCCGTCGGCCATCCCCGTACCGTCCAGGTCCTGGTCGCCCTGGCGGCGGCACACCCCGATCCGGCCCTCGCCAAGGCCGTGCGCCGGGCCGCCTTCCAGGTGCACACCGGAGGCTCCTGACCCGTCCGCCCGTACCGCCGCCCGCCGACCGCCCGCCGGGGGTGGACGGCGGGGGTGGACGTGCGACGGGCGGCGGTACGGACCCGGCGGGGCCCCGCGCGCGAAGCCGTCCGCGCGGGTCCGCTGCCGAACGGGGGATGTCCCCGGCCGCGTGCGCCGTGTCGCGGCGGCTCCGGGTGCCGTCCGCGTGGTCCCTTATTACGCTCACGCCTGACCGAGGCGCACGCCCGGTCGAGACCGGTGGCACAGAAGAGCGAACAGGGACCGGGGGAACAGTGACCGTTCCGTCCACGACCGCGGCGCCGACCGTCCCGCCGCCCGCCCCGCACACCACGCCCGCCCCACCCGCCGTGACCCCCGCGCCCGCACCCGGAGGCGGCGGCACCGAGGGCGGAGACGGGACCGGAGACGGAGACGGGACCGGAGACGGGACCGGGGGCGCCGTGACCCGTACCACCGCCAGGCACCGGCGCGCACGGCGCGCCGCCCGGCTCGCGCTCGCCGTCTTCCCGGCCCTGTTCGCGCTCCCCCTGGTGACCGCCGCCCATCACTCCCGGCACGCCCCCTTCGGCGACCAGCTCACCGTCCACACCCCGCCGGCCCCCGCCCCGCCCGCCGCCCAGGACCCCGTACTGCGCACCGCGGGCCCGCGCGTCGAGGCACACGATCCGCGCTCCGGCGCACTGCGCTGGGTCCATGAGCGCTCCGGCCGCCGCCCGCTCGCGCTCGCCGCGGCGCCCGGCCACGCCTTCGCCCTCTGGAGCGACGGCCTGGTCACCGACACCGAGAGCGCCACTGGCCACGCCGTGCGCTGGCACCGCGCGCTCCCCGGGCTCGCCGACTGGCTGGCCGCCGCCCCCGGCCGGGGCACCGGAGTGCTCCAACTCCTCGACCCCGGGGCCCGGATGCTCGCCGTCGTCACCCCGCGCCGTATCACCGCGTACCGCACCGCCGACGGCGATCTGCGCTGGGTGCTGCCCGCCGTACGCGGCTGTGCCTTCGACCCGGCGCGCTCGGTCCGTACGGGCGGGGTCCTGCTCGTCGCCCAGCCCTGTGAGGGGAACTCCGCCTGGACCGCGGAGCTGAAGGCCGTGGACGGACTCGGCAGGATCGTGCCCGACCGCACCCCGCTCGGCAACGATCTCCCGGGCCACCGGCCGGCCGAGGGTACCGGCCCCCGGCAGCGGA
Organism: Streptomyces sp. NPDC055025; assembly: GCF_053608565.1. Classification (NCBI taxonomy): domain Bacteria; kingdom Bacillati; phylum Actinomycetota; class Actinomycetes; order Kitasatosporales; family Streptomycetaceae; genus Streptomyces; species Streptomyces sp. NPDC055025. The sequence continues at coordinate 36,120 of NZ_JBSGVS010000064.1, read as the reverse complement.
AAGCATTCGCGCAGCCCGGTTAGACTGGGCCGCATGGCATTTCTCCTTGTGCATTAGCCGGCGTCGAAGACTCGCCTCCGCCTGCCCTCTTCCGCCGTCCATACCGCCCTGGAGTCTTTCCGTGATCAACGCAACCGGCGTAGAGCTGCGCGCCGGAGCCCGTGTCCTCATCGAGTCCGCCTCGTTCCGTATCGCCAGGGGGGACCGCATCGGTCTCGTCGGCCGCAACGGAGCCGGCAAGACCACCCTCACCAAGTGCCTCGCGGGTGAGGGCATCCCCGCCTCAGGCACCATCACCCGCTCCGGGGAAGTCGGTTATCTGCCGCAGGACCCCCGTACCGGCGATCTCGACGTCCTCGCGCGCGACCGTGTCCTCTCCGCCCGCGACCTCGACTCCGTGCTGAGGAAGATGCGCGAGAACGAGGAGCGGATGGCGAACGGCAAGGGCGCCACCCGTGAGAAGGCGATGAAGAGGTACGAGCGCCTGGAGACGGAGTTCCTCACCAAGGGCGGATACGCCGCCGAGGCCGAGGCCGCCACCATCGCCGCCGCGCTCGGGCTGCCCGACCGGGTGCTCGGCCAGCCCCTGCACACCCTCTCCGGCGGTCAGCGCCGCCGGGTGGAGCTGGCGCGGATCCTCTTCTCGGACGCCGACACCCTGCTGCTCGACGAGCCCACGAACCACCTCGACGCGGACTCGATCGTCTGGCTGCGCGACTACCTCAAGACCTACCGGGGCGGCTTCATCGTGATCTCCCACGATGTCGAGCTGGTCGAGACCGTGGTGAACAAGGTCTTCTATCTGGACGCCAACCGCGCCCAGATCGATGTGTACAACATGGGCTGGAAGCTCTACCAGCAGCAGCGCGAGGCCGACGAGAAGCGCCGCAAGCGCGAGCGCGCCAACGCGGAGAAGAAGGCCGCCGCCCTCAACTCGCAGGCCGACAAGATGCGTGCCAAGGCGACCAAGACCGTGGCCGCGCAGAACATGGCCCGCAGGGCCGAGCGGCTGCTCTCCGGTCTTGAGGAGGTGCGGCAGTCCGACAAGGTCGCCAAGCTGCGCTTCCCCGAGCCCGCCCCCTGCGGCAAGACCCCGCTCACGGCCGAGGGACTGTCGAAGTCGTACGGCTCCCTGGAGATTTTCACCGATGTGGATCTCGCCATCGACAAGGGCTCCAGGGTCGTCATCCTCGGTCTCAACGGCGCGGGCAAGACCACCCTGCTCCGGCTGCTGGCCGGGGTGGAGAAGCCGGACACCGGACAGGTGACCCCGGGCCACGGTCTCAAGCTGGGCTACTACGCCCAGGAGCACGAGACGCTCGACCCGGAGCGCTCGGTCCTGGAGAACATGCGCTCGTCGGCGCCCGATCTCGATCTGGTCGAGGTCCGCAAGACGCTGGGCTCCTTCCTCTTCTCCGGTGACGATGTCGACAAGCCCGCCGGTGTGCTCTCCGGCGGTGAGAAGACCCGGCTCGCGCTCGCCACCCTGGTCGTCTCCTCGGCCAATGTGCTGCTGCTCGACGAACCGACGAACAACCTGGACCCGGCCAGCCGCGAGGAGATCCTCGGCGCGCTCCGTACGTACAAGGGCGCGGTCATCCTCGTCACCCACGACGAGGGCGCGGTCCACGCGCTGGAGCCGGAGCGGATCATCCTGCTGCCCGACGGGGTCGAGGACCTCTGGGGCGCGGACTACGCGGATCTGGTCGCGCTCGCCTGACGGCCTGGTGGCCTACGGCCCCCGCGTCGCGTCCGGCCCACCCGCCCGCCTGCCCGCGCGCGCCCGTCGTGCGACGGTCACGCGCGGCCCCCGTGCGTGGTCCCTTCCATGGCCGCCGGATGATCCGCCGTACCGACCGCCGGGTGGCCCGTGGGGTGCCCGGCGAGTGATCCATGGGCGGTCCGCGGACCGGTCCGCAGGCCGGTGCGCCGGGCCCCCGCGGCCGTGCTCCACGGGCGGTCCGGCCCCGGTCCGCACCAGGTCCGCACCCGATCGGGACCCGCCCCCGACCGTGATCCACTCCGTATGGATCATTCGGCTCAGCGGTGATCCATCATCTGAGTGAGTGCGTCTCGTACCGTCGGCGTGCCGCGCGACGGAGAGTGCTGTTGGACACATTATCCGCGCCGCTCTTGCCAGTACGCCGCTGACCTGGCACTTCGACCGGTGCCCCGACCCTTGTCCCCTACAGCCATGACCGGAATCGGGGAATCCGGTCGCGCTGGAAGCTTGAACTCTGCCAAAGCTTGTCGTACGGACCTTGCCGAATGGGTGGCCAGGAGGCCCGTAAGGGGTGATCATGAGAAGTCCAGAGCGCACTTCCCATGAGGAGGCACGGGTGGCCGAGACTCTGAAGAAGGGCAGCCGGGTAACCGGCGCCGCGCGCGACAAGCTCGCGGCAGACCTGAAGAAAAAGTACGACAACGGTGCGAGCATCCGGGCGCTGGCCGAGGAAACGGGCCGTTCCTACGGATTCGTCCACCGAATGCTCAGCGAGTCCGGAGTCACGCTGCGGGGACGTGGCGGAGCGACGAGAGGCAAGAAGGCCGCTTCGGCCTGACGCCCGCGCGCGCTCCTCATGGTCACCGGTTCGGACGGTGGCCACCCGGGTCGATCACGCGATCGCCCAGGTGGTTACTGTGCAGTCACTTGGCTCGATGCCCTGACTGCCCGAACCGGAGGCGCCCTATGACTTCGCTCGAATCAGTACACGAAACAGTGCTCGACAAGGACGGCGTACGGCTCACCGTCGAGGACGCTATCGCCACGGTGACCCTGACCAACCCGGCCAAGCGCAACGCCCAGTCTCCCGCTCTGTGGCGGGCGTTGAGGGAAGCCGGCAGGTCGCTGCCGGGCAGTGCCCGGGTCGTGGTGCTGCGGGGTGAGGGCAAGTCCTTCTCCGCGGGGCTCGACCGGCAGGCGTTCACCCCCGAGGGGTTCGACGGGGAGCCGTCCTTCCTGGATCTGGCGCGGGGTTCCGACGCGGACCTCGACGCGGCCATCGCCGAGTACCAGGACGGCTTCGTCTGGCTGCGCCGCAACGACATCGTGTCGGTCGCGGCCGTCCAGGGGCATGCCGTCGGCGCCGGTTTCCAGCTCGCCCTCGCCTGCGATCTCCGGGTCGTGGCGTCGGACGTGCAGTTCGCCATGCGCGAGACGAGTCTGGGGCTGGTCCCGGATCTCACCGGCACCCATCCGCTGGTGGGACTGGTGGGCTATGCCCGTGCGCTGGAGATCTGCGCCACGGGCCGCTTCGTCCAGGCCGACGAGGCCGAACGCACCGGGCTCGCCAATCTCGTGGTGCCCGTGGACGAACTCGACGCGGCCGTCCAGGATCTGGCGGGCGCGCTGCTGGCCGCGCCGAGGGACGCGGTGATCGAGACCAAGGCGCTGCTCCGGGGCGCGGCCGGCCGCTCCTTCGAGGACCAGCGCGCGGCCGAGCGCGCGGCGCAGGCCCGACGGCTGCGCGATCTGGCGGGGCTCGCCGACTGACGAGCGCGGCCGGTTCTCGCACGCGGTCACAGCTGCGGTGTCGCGGTGAGTGCCACCGCGGCCTCGCCCGTGTACATCAGGAAGGTCAGCGTCTCCTGGAAGTAGAGCCGTACGCTCGTGTCGTCGTGGGACAGATAGCCGATGGACACGTCCTGGCCGAGACGCAGCTCGAAGTCGCCGCCCCGCGTGGACAGCAGGAAGGCACCGTCGATGGCGGGCGCCCAGACGATCCCGCCGTCCAGCACCCGGTCGATGTGCCGGTGGATCGGATAGCCGTGGTCGGACGTCTCGTTCACGGCGGTGTACGCGCCGGCGCTGAGGGCGAGGGTGTACGGACCGCCGACGCCCGCCAGCCGGAGCGTGGACACGGCCTGGCTGATGGCGTCCGGGTAGTCGCGCACCTCGGCGGGGAGCGTCAGCTCCGGATTGGACGTGCTCTGCCGGATACCCGCGATGCCCGCCGCCCCGTACCCCTCGAAGACCGCGCGGTCCTCGGCGAACGCGATCTTCCGGGCGGCGTCCTTCACCGGCTGCCAGTCCGCGTCCTTCGCGCCGCGCTCGACATCGTCCACCTGCCGGCGGTCGACCGTGAACGGCACCCGTAGCTCGACGAGCGGCCGTGACGCGCGCCGGTGGGCGACGACTCCGTCGGCGGGCGGATCGACGGGGTCGAGATGGCCGGTGCCGACCGCCGCCGTCGAGACTCCGAGAGGCTCGGGCACATCGACGATCCGGCGGGCGGCCACATGGCGCTCGAAGGTGCGGCGCGCCTCCTCCTCCAGGTCCGCCCACGCGGCATCGGAGACGGGCGCCAGTTCACGGTGCAGGTTCTTCATCGGGGATGCTCCTCTTCAGATCGCCGATCCCGAGCGAGCCGTCGGCCCTCGGTGCGCCGCCGAGCAGGGCTTCGCGGGTCTCCGTGTCCGTGTCCGTCACCGCTCCGGGCGGGTCCGGCGGATCGTCGAGGAAGTCGGCGCTGGGCGCGAAGAACAGCGTGCCGGTCACGGCGGTGGAGAAGTCCAGGATCCGGTCGTGGGTGGCCGGCGGACTGCCGAGGAACATGTTCTCCAGCATCCGCTCGGTGACATCGGGGGTACGGGCGTAACCGATGAAGTACGTGCCGAACTCACCGCGCCCCACACTGCCGAAGGGCATGTTGTCGCGGAGGATCTTCCGCTCGGTGCCGTCGGGGTCCGTGATCGTGTTCAGCGCGACATGCGAGTCGGCCGGTTTGACGTCGTCGGCCATCTCGATGTCGGAGAGTTTCGTCCGGCCCATCACCCGCTCCTGCTCCTCGACGGGCAGGGCGTTCCAGGCGTCCAGATCGTGCAGGTATTTCTGCACGATCACATAGCTTCCGCCGCTGAACCCGGCGTCCTCGTCACCGGTCAGCACCGCGGCCCGTGCCACGGGACCGACCGGATTCTCCGTCCCGTCGACAAAACCGAGCAGGTCGCGTACGTCGAAGTACTTGAAACCATGGACCTCGTCGCGGACCGTCACGGCGCCGCGCAGCCGCTCCATGATCTGGGCGGCCAGACCGAAACAGAGATCGAGCCGCGCCGCCCGGACATGGAAGAGCAGATCGCCGGGGGTGGACACCGCGCGGTGTCCCGTCGGTCCGACGAGTTCCCGGAAGGGATGCAGCCCCGCCGGGCGCGGTCCGCCGAACAGCCGGTCCCAGACCTGTGAGCCGATACCGGTGACCACGCTCAACTGCCCGTCGGGCGCCCGGAAACCGACCGCGCGCTGGAGCCCCGCCAGATCGGGCAGCAGCTCCCGCACGACCGGCTCGCCGCCCGGGTCCACCGTCACCACCAGGAAGATGGCCGCACCCGTCAGAGGGCTCAGCACCGGCTGCGGGATCACCTCCGGGACGGGACCGGCCATGGCCGCCTGCCTCCTCCGCCGCTCGTCGTGGGCCGCCGCGCCGACCGGTACCCCGGTCTGACCTGCACCATTGTCCTGGGCGGGGACCGGCACCGCATCCCGTGGCCGGGCCGCCCGGCGCTGAGCGGCCCGGCCGGGATCCGGCGTACGGGGCCGGGCGGGGGCGGAGGTCTCAGGGCGTCACGTTCACCGCCGTGATCAGCACCCCCACCGAGGGACCGCCCGGCACGTGCGCCGCGACCCTCTTCCGCACCACCCGTGCCACCTCCAGCGGGCGGTGCCCCGCCGCCGTCGCCAGCTCGATCCGGACATGCCCGGGAGAGCCGGTCACCGCGTTGCCCAGCGTCCGGGTCAGACAGGCGACACCGGGCACCGAGGCGGCCGTCAGCGCCGGTTCACCCTCCGGGGTGGCGGCCCGTAGCTCGAACGGCCCTGTCGGCCCGGCCGGTTCCACCGGCCCCACACGCCCCACCGCCCCCGCCGGTGGTTCCGCCGCCGGGTCCAGCAGGGCCGTCACCCGCAGATCGATCTCCGCGATCCGCAGCCCCAGCCGCTTGGTCGCGCAGGCGAACAGCACCGCGCGCAGCCGGTCGGCCACGACGGGCAGGGGGGCGTCCGTCATATCCGTGAACCGCTCGCCGAACTCCGCCTCGATACGGAGCTGTCCGGGCGGCAGCGCGCTGGGCGGCGGGGGTACGAGGGACTTCTCCACCGTGCCCGGGTCCGTGGGGGAGAGCCGCACCGCGCCCAGCACGGTGCCCGGCACCGCGGCCGCCGCCCTCCGGAGTTCCGCCGCCGCCGCGCGTTCCGCCAGCCATGTCCCGTCGGCGGCGCCGCCCAGCGGAAGCAGTCTGCCCAGGTCGAGCCGGCGGCGTACCGCGGCCGTCCAACTGTCGGAGTCGTGCGCAGTCGTCATTCCACCAGCCTGCCGCATCCGTGGCGCGGTACGGGGAAAGCGGACCTAGTCTGAGGAACGGAGTCTCCCGCCGCCCGGAAAGGATGAATGGCGATGTCGGACAGCACCCCCCGCAACCAGTCAGCGCCTTTTGCCACGGAACCCTCGGGCGACGACGGGAGGAAGCCGTCCGTCACCAAGCGCGGCGGAGGCCCTCCCGCCACACGGGGACGTACCACCATCGCCGACGGAGTGGTGGAGAAGATCGCCGGGCTCGCGGCCCGGGACGTCCTGGGCGTGCACGCCCTGGGCAGCGGTATGGCCCGTACCTTCGGCGCGGTGCGCGAGCGGGTCCCCGGCACCACCAGATCCGTCAGCCGGGGGGTGAAGGCCGAGGTGGGCGAGGTCCAGACGGCGCTCGATCTGGAGATCGTCGTCGACTACGGCGTCTCGATCACCCAAGTGGCCGCCGCCGTGAGGGAGAACGTCATCGCCGCGGTCGAGCGGATGACGGGCCTGGAAGTCGTCGAGGTCAATATCGCGGTCAGTGACGTCAAGCTGCCCGACGAGGAAGATGACGAGGACCAGGACGCGCGGGTCCAGTAGGCCGCGACCGGGGTGACGGCCGGGACCGGCGCGACCGGTCCGGGGGGCGGAAGAGCAGCGGAAGAGGAGCGCACGATGAACATGGCGATGGTCGGCCTGTTGGCCGGTATGGCGCTCGGTTTCGCCGGATACTTCGGCGGCTTCGGTGCCTTTGTGCTGGTGGCCGCGTTGGGGGCGATCGGCTTTGTGGCAGGGCGGTTCGCCGACGGCGATCTCGAACCCGGCGACTTCTTCCGCAGCCGCGACCGCGACGACCGGCGGCGGTGATCCCGCGTGGCCGGTGACGGGGTGGTGGCGGCCGCCGAGCGCGGGGCGACCACGATCGCCGACCGGGTCGTCGCGAAGATCGCCGCGCAGGCGGCGCGCGAGGCGCTCCACGGCGTACCGGACGGCGGCTCCGCGCCGCACGCCACGGTCACGGTGCGCCGCGACATCGCGCGGGTACGGGTCGGGGTCGAGCTGGACTACCCCTCCGACATCGGTACGCAGTGCGGCGCGGTACGGCTCCGGGTCGCCCAGCGGGTCAGGGCCCTGGCGGGTCTGGAGGTACCCGAGGTGGTGGTGAGCGTCGAGCGGCTGCACTCCGCCCAGGCGCGTCCGACGGCACAGGGGAGGGTCCGGTGAGCGATCCGGCGAAGGGCCCGGCGAACGGTCCGGCCGAGGATCCGTCAGAAGAGCGGGCGGACGGTCCGGCGGGCGGTCCGGCGGCCGGGGGCGCCGGGAAGGATCCGGCACAGGGCGATGGACCGGGCGGTCCGGCCGCTCTCGATCTGTCGGCCTCCGCCACCCGCTACGAGCCGCGCCCCACGCTCACCGGCGAGGCGTACCACAGGGCCGGGCGCTTCTGGTCCGCCCGCCGTTTCCCCGCGGCGCTGACCGCCCTGGTCGTCCTGGGCGCCGCCGGGCTGCTGCTGTACGACATCGCGGCGGTACGGGCGGGCCAGCGTGCGATGGACTGGCGCCGGGAGCTCGCCGACGAACTCGCCCGGCGGCCCCTGGACGACACCTGGACGCTGGTCGGCGCGTGTGTCGCGATGGCGCTCGGGCTGTGGCTGGTCGCGCTCGCCCTCACGCCGGGGCTGCGGCGGGTGCTGCCGATGCGACGGGACGTCGCGGACGTACGCGCCGGGCTCGACCGGGACGCCGCCGCGCTGGTACTGCGCGACCGGGCCATGGAGGTCTCCGGGGTGCGGTCCGCGCGGGTACGGGTCGGCCGCTCCAGGGTGCGGGCGCGTGCCCTCTCCCACTTCCGTGAACTCGACTCCGTACGGGCCGATCTGGACGAGGTACTGGCCACCGGCATCGGCGAACTCGGTCTCGCGAGGCCGCCCTCGCTGACGGTCCGGGTCCGCAGGCCGGTGAAGAAGGGGTGACGGGATGATCCGGGTGGTCAACCGTGTGCTGCTGGCGCTGATCGGCCTGGCGCTGCTGTGCGCGGGGGGTCTGGTGCTCGCCAGGGGACTGGGGTGGGCGGTCCCGTCCTGGTGGCCGTACAGCGGGCCGCACGATGTCCTGCTCAGCCGCGCCGACCGCGAGCGCTACCGCACCGATGGCTGGTGGTGGCCGGCCGTCATCGCCGCTCTCGCGGTCGTGGTGGTGCTGGCGCTCTGGTGGCTGCTGTCCCAACTGCGGCGGCCCCGGCCGGCGGAGGTACTGGTCGACAGCGGCGACGGACAGCGCGCGCTGCTGCGCGGGCGCGCGCTGGAGAGCGTGCTGGAGGACGACGCGGAGTCCCTCGACGGTGTGGCACGCGCCAAGGTCCGCCTCACGGGCCGCCGTTCGGGCCCCTCGGCCCGGATCCGGCTGCTCCTGGAACCCCACGCGTCGCCGCGCCGGTCGGTGAACCGGCTCACGGACGAGGCACTGACCCATGCCCGCGACTCGACGGGCCTGGCCGCGCTCCCGGCGGAGGTCCGTCTTCGCGCGGCCCGGCACAGCGCGGAACGCGTCACCTGACCCGGGACCGTCCGGCCGGGGTCACCCGCCTGGGCGTACCGGGCCTCTGCCCCGCCCCGCCGGGGGCGGGGCGGGGAATCGGGCGGCGCGGTCAGAAGCCGTGGCGGGTGCCGCCGTCCACCGGGAGCATGATGCCCGTCAGATACGACGCCGCCGGCGAGAGCAGGAACGCGGCCGTTCTGCCGAACTCCTCCGGCGTTCCGTACCGCCGCAGCGGTATACGGGACTCCTGCGCCGCCCGCGCCGCCGCCGCGTCGCCCGACAGCGCGTCCAGCTCGCGCATCCGGTCCGTGTCGATACGCGACGGCAGCAGGCCCAGCACCCTGATCCCGCGTGGGCCGAGTTCGTACGCCAGGGACTTCGCGTAACCGGCCAGCCCGGGGCGCAGACCGTTCGAGATCGCCAGACCCGGGATCGGCTCATGGACCGAGGACGACAGGACGAAGCCGATGACACCTCCCTCGCCCAGCTCCGCCGCCGCCGTGCGCGCCAGCCGTACCGCTCCCAGGAAGACCGACTCGAACGACGCCCGCCACTGTTCGTCCGAATTGGCCGTGGGGTAACCCGGCGGCGGGCCCCCGACACTGATCAGGATGCCGTCGAAGCCCCCGAACTCGGCGCGCGCCGTCCGTATCAGACGCTCCGCCAGGGCCGGATCCGCGTTGTCCCCGGCCACCCCGTGCGCGCCGGGGCCGATCGCCGCCGCGGCCTCGCTCACACTCGCCTCGTCCCGCCCGGAGACGACGACCTTCGCGCCGTCCGCCACCAGCGCCTCCGCGGCCGCCCGGCCGAGCCCCCGTGACGCGCCCGTCACGACATAGACACGGTCCTTCAGTCCAAGATCCATGGCCCTATCCTGCCGTGTGCTCCCCGGCGAGCGTCAGGGCGGTCACCACCAGACCGATATGGCTGAACGCCTGCGGGAAGTTGCCGAGCTGCCGCCGTGCCACCGGGTCGTACTCCTCCGAGAGCAGCCCGACATCGTTGCGGAGCGCGAGCAGCCGCTCGAACAGCTCCTTCGCCTCCTCCGTACGCCCCGTCAGATGCAGCGCGTCGGCCAGCCAGAACGAGCAGACCAGGAACGTCCCCTCCGTGCCCGGCAGTCCGTCCACGCCCGGCCCCGTCACGCTGTAGCGGCGCAGCAGACCGTCCTGGCCCAGCTCCGCCCGTACGGCGTCGACCGTGCCGATCACCCGCGGATCGTCCGGCGGCAGAAACCCGACCCGGGGGATGAGCAGTGTCGCCGCGTCCAGTTCGGCGGAGCCGTAGGACTGCGTGAAGGTGTTCCGCTCCGGGTCGTACCCCCGCTCGCACACCTCCCGGTGCACCTCGTCCCGCATCGCCCGCCACCGGTCCGCCTTCCCGCCGAAGCGCGGATTGCGCTCCAGCGTCCGTACGGCCCGGTCGGCGGCGACCCATGCCATCACCTTGGAGTGCACGAAGTGCCGGCGCGGTCCCCGTACCTCCCACAGCCCCTCGTCCGGTTCGCGCCACTTCGACTCCAGGAAGCCGAGCAGCGTCAGTTCCAGATTCCAGGCATGCGGTTTCGGCGGCAGACCCGAGGTCCGTGACACATGGAACGAGTCGATGACCTCCCCGTACACATCGAGCTGGAGCTGGTCGACCGCGCTGTTGCCCGTACGGACCGGGGAGGAGCCCGCGTAACCGCTCAGCCAGGGCAACTCGCTCTCCGGCAGCCGCCGCTCACCAGCCAGGCCGTACATGATCTGAAGATCGGCCGGATCACCCGCCACCGCGCGCAGCAGCCAGTCCCGCCAGGCCGCCGCCTCCTCCAGATAGCCGACCGACAGCAGCGCCCCCAGCACGAGTGTCGAGTCCCGCAGCCAGCAGTAGCGGTAGTCCCAGTTGCGTACGCCGCCCAGCTCCTCCGGCAGGGAGGTGGTCGGCGCGGCGACGATGCCGCCCGTCGGGCCGTAGGTGAGCGCCTTGAGCGTGATGAGCGAGCGCATGACGGCGGCGCGGTGCGGGCCCTCGTACCGGCAGCGCGCCGACCAGACGGCCCAGTCCTCCAGACACTGCGCCAGCGCCTCGAACGGATCGGCGAGCGGCGGGCGCTCCTCGTGCGAGGGGTGCCAGGTGAGGACGAACGCCACGCGCTCGCCCGCGGCGACGGTGAACGACGAGCGGGTGCTGTAGTGCTGGCCCCAGGTCCTGACCTCGGGCTCGCTGCGCAGCCAGACGGAGTCGGGACCCGCGACCGCGAGCCGGTGCCCCTCCTCGCGCCGCATCCAGGGCACGACGGAACCGAAGTCGAAGCGCAGCCGGAGCGTGCCGCTCATCTCCACCGAGCCGCTGACGCCCTCGATGATCCGCACGATGTCGGGGGCCACCTCGCGCTGCGGCATGAAGTCGATGACCTTGACCGTGCCGGTGGGGGTCTCCCACACGGATTCGAGCACCAGCGTCTCACCCAGATAGCCACGCCGTGTGCAGTCGCCCGCGCCCGCGGGGGCGATCCGCCAGTGGCCGTTCTCCTGGTCGCCGAGCAGCGCGGCGAAGCAGGCCGCCGAGTCGAAGCGAGGAAGGCACAGCCAGTCGATGGAGCCGTTCCTGCCGACCAGGGCGGCGGTCTGGAGATCGCCGATGAGTGCGTAGTCCTCGATGCGTTGGGTCACGCCAAGGGCTGTTCCCGGCGCACGGAACGGCTAAGCAGGCGCGGCCGGGCGGCGGGCGGGGGTCCGTCCGGGTCCTCGGACGGTCAGGCCGTGGCGGGCGCGCGCGCCGGCTCGGACTCGGGCGCGGCCCGCCCGGCCGCCGCCGCACGGTCGCGCAGCTCACGGCGGACGAGAATCACCCAGCCGACGGGCACGGCGGCGGCGAACAGCCACCACTGGACCGCGTACGCCATATGAGGCCCGATCGAGCTGTCGTCGGGGGTCGGGATCTGCTCGGGAGAGCCACCGGCCGGCACGGGGGCGGTCTGCTCGACATAACCGCCGAGGACGGTGCGTCCGATGGCCTTCTGCTGCCGCTCGCTGTTGATCAGCATGACCTGGCGGGGCGGCAGGTCCTGTACGTCCCTGATCCCGGTGGCCGCCGCCGTCTCGTCGGCCTTCAGCCGTCCGGTGACGGTGACCTTGCCCTTCGGCGCGGCGGGGATGTCGGGGAAGGCCCGCTGGTCGCCGGTGGACGGGATCCACCCGCGGTTGACGACCACGGCCCGGCCGTCGCTCAGGATGAGGGGGGTGAGGACGTGATAGCCGACCTGGTCGTCGGCGGAGGTCCTGCGGCGTACGACGACCTCGTCCGCGGTGTCGAATCTGCCGGTGGCGGTGACCGTGCGCCAGTAGTCCGCGCGCGGGACGGTGTGTCCGGGGGAGGTCAGCTCCTCGACCGGGACGGGCTTCGCCTTGAGGTTGTCCGAGATCAGGGAGTTCTGGGCGACCCGGTGCTCATGCCGGTGGAGCTGCCAGAAACCCAGCTCGATCATCGCGGGGATGAGGGCGAGAGCGAGCAGGGTGAGGATCACCCACTGCCGGGACAACAGGAAGCGGTACACACCATCGACCGTACCCGGCGGCCGGTGGCCGCCGGACGGCGGGTGGGTTCTGGACGATGGGGGGTGTTCCGGACAGGCCGCGCGGGCCAGGAGCGGCAGCGGGCGTGGACGGGCGGACGCGGGGTGGGTGTGCCCCGCCTCTACTCGGTGGCGGGCGCGGCGGCAGGCGCGGTGGCGGGCTCGCTGGCGGGCGCGGGGATGGAGCCACGCGCCGGTGCCACGTCCCGGAGGAGCTGGGTGAAGGCCGCCTCGTCGATCACCGGCGTGCCGAACGACGCCGCCTTGACCGTCTTGGACGTCGAGGACCCGGGATCATTGGTCACCAGCAGACTCGTCAGCCGGGACACACTGGACGCCACATGCAGCCCCGCCTCCACGGCCCGGTCCTCCAGCAGCTCACGGTCGACCGAGGTGTCGCCCGAGAACGCCACCCGCATCCCCTGCGTCAGCGCCCCGCCCGGCTCGTACCGCCCGGGGTTGGGATACGGGCAGGCGGGCCGCTTGCGCGAGGGCCGCCAGCTCGTCTGCCGATAGGTGGACTGATAGCCGACCCGGGGCCGCGCCGGGGCGTCCGACCACTCGGTGAGCGGCAGGCACTCCAGCAGCGGCAGCCGCACGCCCCCGCGCGCGGCGGCGTGCAGACTCGGACGGAACGCCTCGGCCAGCACACGCGCGTCGTCGAGCGCGTGGTGCGCGCGCTGCTGCACGACACCGAAGTGCGCGGCGAGCGACTCCAGTTTGTGGTTGGGCAGGGGCAGTCCGAGTTCCTTGGAGAGCGCGATGGTGCAGAGCCGCTGCCGGGTGGGCGCGGTCCGCGCCGCGCGCGCGTACTCCCGGGCGATCATCGACCAGTCGAAGATCGCGTTGTGCGCCACGAGCACCCGGCCGTCGAGCCGCTCGGCCAGCTCACCGGCGACCTCGGGGAAGAGCGGGGCGTCGGCGAGCACATCGGTCGTCAGACCATGGATCCACACGGGCCCCGGGTCGCGCTCCGGGTTGACCAGGGTGTACCAGTGGTCCTCGACCTCGCCCCGCGCGTCCAGACGGTAGACGGCAGCGGACACTATCCGGTCGTCGCGTGCGAGTCCGGTGGTCTCCACGTCGACGACCGCGTACCCCTCGGGGTAGGCGGCCGGCCACATCGCTGAAGTCGTATGGTCGTCGAGCATGGTCACAGAGAATACGGGCCGGGACTGACAGAGCTGACGCCCGGTCGGCCGGTACGCGCCCTCACCCACCCCCGCCGCCGGACGGCCCGGCGTACCGTCAAGGACGCCCACGGGGACGGTGCCTGAGAGCCTCACGAAGATTGGCCCAGTCGGACGAGCCGACCAGGTGGGAAGAGTTCTCCCCCCGTGACCAGGGCGTCGTCTCCCCAGAGGGTGATGGTGAGGTCTTCCAGGCCGGCCAGCGGAGTCAGGTCGGGCGGGGAGCCCTCCTGGGTGCAGGAGAGGAGCTGGAGCGTTCGCAGGGAGGGCAGTTCACGGAGCGGGCCCAGCCCGTCCGGGAAGTCGCAGTGCGCCAGCAGAAGGTTCTGAAGCCGGTCCAAACGGCAGAGCTGGGCCAGATCCAGTGGCCTCTGCCGGGAAAGGTTCAGTTCGGTGACTCCGTACAGGGAAGGTGTACGGACGAGATGGCGGATTTGTTCCGCTCCCGCCAGAGACAGTTTCTTGAGGTCGGGCCAGCGCTCCACACCGTCCAGGCTCAAATAGCTGGTCTCTCGGCTGAGGAACAGGGCGGTGAGCTGGGGACCTACTGGAAGCTCGCTCACGCCCTCCATGAGCAGGGGGTACGACAGCCGAAGGCTTCGCAGTTCACGCATGGTGTCCAGCGCCTCCAGCGAGAGGTCGAGATGCATGTCGACGAGATTCAGCCGCTCAATGCCGAGCCCTCCGAGTTCGCGCAGTTCCCGTACCCCCACGCACCCGCTGAGCGTCAGTTCCGTCAGCGTTGTCAGGGACGCGAGGGGAGAGAGATCGGTGAGGACGCTGTTGCTGTAGAGAAAGATCCAGTCCGGGGCCTTCAGCGCCAGGAGTGGGGTCAGATCGGCGTGATCGCCCTTCAGATGGACCATGCGCGCGTTGGAGACCAAGCGGAGCGACCGCAATTGATCCAGCGTATTGGTGTAGATGAAGGTGCGCGTCCAGTCATGGGCCGAGAGTACGGTCCCGGCGTATGTCTCCGTGTCGAATGAGCCCCATGCCTGGGAGACCTGGGCCGCGACCTGAGGACGCGTGTCCTCGCGGAACCGGGCCACCACCTCGAACGCCCCGTCCCCCTCGATCAGCGCCGCCGTCCGCACCACCGCCGCCGCCGTGCGCTCGTCCAGCCCCTGCGGACCCGGCAGCAGTTCAAGCACCAGTTCCCCGGCCTTCGCCAAGGCCTCCGCGTCCGCCATCCCGCGCGGCGGGACCAGTTCCGCCGCCCTGGACTCCACCTCCCCCCGTACCCCCGGCTCCAGCTCCGGCGCGTGTTCCAGACAGGCCGCCGCCAGCAGTACCAGCCGGTGGCTCAGCCTCGGTGCCCGATCCGCGCGGCGCAGCAACTGCCGCAGCAGCCGGCCCCGTTCATCCACCCGCGCGTGGCCCACCGCCATGCGCACCACGTCGTCCCACTGGTCGTCATGCGCGTTCCTGACGAGTACGCCGAAGTCCCGGCTCTCGACCGCCGCCTTCGCGCCCAGATAGTCCTGGAAGGTCCGGTGGACGAAGTTGACCGCGCCCGGGACCGGTTCGCGCAGCAGGCCGCTGCGGATCAGCAGATGGGTGAAGACCTCCTCCGGTCCGCCCGCCACCTGAGGCATCGCGGCGAGCCACTCCCCGAGCATCTCCACGACGTCCCCGCGCGTCGCCTCCGCCTGCCCGTTGCGGATCAGCCAGTACGCCAGCCGTTGCAGCAGTGCCGTCTGCTCGTCCCGGGTCAGGGTCACGCCCTCGACGCCCAGGATCTCCCGTTCGGTGTCCCGCCGTACGAGCAGCATCTCCAGGGCCGCGTCGTACAACTCCTTCCTGGCCCGGGGAAGTTGCATACGGCGGTCCCGGTTCAGGGCGCACAGCAGCGCGCACATCAGCGGGTTCGTCGCCAGCCGCCCCAGGTCCCGGCGGGTCATCACCGCCTGGAGCAGGGACTTCTCGTAGGTGTCGAGCTGGTCCCGTTCGGCGTCGGAGACGCACTCCGCCCGGACCGCGCCGTGCCAGTGGCCCACGAACGCCTTGATGTCCTCGCGGTCCATCGGCAGCAGCGAGTGTGCCTCGAAGCCCTGACCCGACAGCCAGTCCTCCGGTACCGCCGACGGCCGCGTCGTCACCACGCAGCGCGCTCGGGGGAACGCTGCGACGAGGGACTTCAGCCAGGTCTCGGTACGGGCCCGCAGCCGGGGCGGCACCTCGTCCACGCCATCGACCAGGATCAGCGCGCGGCCCTCCGTGAGCAGATCCTCCGCCCAGCCGTGCGCCGCCGACAGCGGCACCCCCGCGGCCCGCAGGAAGTCCTCCGGCATCGGCAGCGAATCCCAGGTCGTGAAGGCCCGCAGCCGCAGTACGAAGGGCACGCAGCGGTTCCAGTCGGCGAGTTCGGGACGGAAGCTGCGCCGGGCCGCGTTCAGCGCCAGCCACTGCACCAGGGTGCTCTTGCCCGACCCGGCCGGGCCCCGCAGCAACAGCCGGTCCGTGGTCATCAGCGCCTGCTCGGCGGTGACCGTCGTGGGGCCCGTGTGCGGCAGCCCAGGGTCCCCGAGACCCCCGGGGCCTCTGCGCTCCCCGCTCACCGACAGACTGATGTACGCCGTGTCCAGCGGCCAGTCCCGCCTCGACCGTCCCAGCGTCAGTCCGAACAGCTCCAGCCGCCCATGGGTGTGGGCCACATACTCGCCGTACCGCTGCTCGAACGCCAGCGCCGCCGCGTCCCGGCGCGGTCCCACGCGCTCCCGTACGTCCTCGATCAGCTCATGCGTCCGGCCCGCCGCCCGGGTCTGCTCGACCGCGGCGCGCGCGGCGAACGAGGGGTGTGCGGTGAGCTGTTCCACCACATGCGCGCAGCACAGACCGAGCAGCTCCTCGTACAGGTCCCCGGCGGGACCGGGATGCGGTGTGCGTAACTCCCCCGCCAGCCGCGCCGGGTCCAGGTCCAGGGCGAACAGCCGCTCGGGCGTCAGCCCGTCCGCCGCGAAGGAGGACCGTACGGCTTCGACGGCCGCCAGCCGCTCGTTCTCCGGCAGCCGCGCGTAAGCGTGTGACTGCTTCAACCTCCCCGCCAGCACCTTCGCCAGCCGGTCCGGTGACGCCGGTCTCGGCAGAGGGCGCACGGGAGAGGCCACGAGGCCCGCGCCCGGTTTCGGCAGGAGTACCGACTTGGCGACCGCGCCCATGACCGTACCCGCGAGACGCGCCACCACAACTTCCAGGCTCACTGCGGCCGTTCCTCCCCCGACGACGAAGCGGGCTGACAGGATCCCACGGCGCGGCTCGCGTACTTGTCGGTAGTCACATCTGGCGCCGCTCCGGGTCGCCACCCATGAGTACGCGGCCCTCGCCCGCGATCTGCGGGCCGCGCGCGGCTGGTGTGACCTGGATGGGCCATGTGCTGCGCGGGCCCGGCTGGCAGCCCGTACAGGAGGCCGTACGGGCCGTGTCCGCCGGGTCCTCCGCGCCCGCCCGCCGCGCGGACGACGGGGCGTACGACGGACGCGGGCCGCCCCGAAGGACGGCCCGCGCACTGATTCCGGCTGGTGGTGCCTACTTGCGCACCGCGTCCAGGGCGTCGACCAGACCCGCCCCGTAGAAGCCGTTGTAGCGCTCGCCGCCCTCACAGACGGCGTCGACGACGCCGTCGCCGTCGATGTCGTACGCCGTCGGGCAGGCCACGTCGTCGGCCTGCGCCGTCAGCAGCGCCTTGATCGCGTTCGCCGAGGCGTGCGGATGCGTGGACTTCAGCAGCGCCGCGACACCCGCGACATGCGGGGAGGCCATCGACGTACCCGCCATGTAACCCCAGGTGCCGCCCGGCAGCGGGCCGAGGATCAGACCGCTGGTGGCCGGCGGGGCCGGGGTCTGGTAGCGCGTGGAGTCGCCGCCCGGGGCCGCGATGTCGATGATGCCGAGACCGTGGTTGGAGAACGAGGACTTCAGGCCCTTGGCGCCGGTGGAGGCGACGGTGACGACGCCCGGCAGCTGGGTCGGGATGTCCAGGCACACCGAGGGGTCGATGACCCGGTCGACGGGGGTGCCGTCGTCCGGGCTGGTCGGGTCGAGGATCTCGTCGGACGAGAGGTCGTAGTTCTCGTTGCCCGCCGCGGCCACATTGACCGTGCCCTTGCTCTCGGCGTACCGCGTGGCGCGGGTGATCGCCTCGACCAGGGCCTTCTGGTCCGGGTCGTTCTTGCAGTTGAAGTACCACGGGTCGGTGTAGTAGCTGTTGTTCGTCACATCGACACCGTGCTCGGCGGCCCAGACGAAGCCGCAGACGACGGCCTCGGTGTAGAAGAGGCCGGCCGGGGTGGAGACCTTGATACCGGACACCTTCACACCCGGCGCGACACCGGTGATGCCCACGCCGTTCTTGGCCCCGGCTATCTCACCCGCGACATGGGTGCCGTGCGGGCTCTCCCCGGCGTTCGGACGCCAGGCGCCGTCCGCCGTGTCGGGCTTGCCCGTCACACAGTTGACCGACGCCGCGCGGTCGAAGTTGGGCGCGATGTCCGGGTGCGTGTCGTCGACACCGGTGTCGATGACGGCGACAGTGACGTTCCTGCTGCCGAGGGTCTTCTCGTGCGCCTTGTCCGCCTTGATGGCGGGCAGGTCCCACTGCAAGGGCTCCAGCGGGTCCTGGGGGAGGGCGGTGCCGCCGCCCTTCGACGCGTTCGCCTTCTTGGCCGCCCCGGCCGCGACGGCGACCTCCTCGGCGGTGAGCGCACGCGGCGTACCGACGTCCGTCGTGGACTGCGCGGGCAGCGGCGCGGTGCGGGTGGCACCGGCCGACTCGACGCCCCTGACCTTGCGCACGGCCGTGGCGAAGCCGGGGTTCTGCGAGGTGACGACGATGACACCTATCTGGTCATAGCTGGTGACCACGGTGCCGCCGGCCCGGTCGATCGCCTTCTTGACCGACTTGACGGTGGAGTGCCCACCGCGGGTGTTGACGACGTACGACAGCTTCGGGCCGTCCGTGGCGACCGCGTCGGTGCCGCCGCCGGCCGGTGCGGCCGTAGCCGTCGCGGCGGGCAGGAAACCGAGCGTGACGGTGAGCGCCAGACCTACGGGCAGCGCGAGTGCGCGCTGCCGTCTGGATCCCAGATGAGCCATGGGTTCTCCACATCATCCGTGAGACCGCCCTCGCGCAGGCTGCGCGTGAACGGGTACATGACGAGCGAAGTTATCGCTGATCATCGCTGCTCTTCAATCACTTCTTGAATCATTTCCGGAAGAAAAAGACCGGTGTTGAACCGCTTCGCCATGCCTCCCGTGCCGTTGTCAGGGGGACGAGCACCATCCCGTCCCTGAGAGGTCCCCATGGCCAACCACACCGCACCCGCGTCACGAGGAGATTCCGTGGCTACCGACGCACCGCCGCCCGAGGGCGGTACGGACACCAGCCCAGCCCCGTCCACACCGGACCGGTCCACGACCGTCCAGCCCACGACGGCCCAGTTCGTCGAGGTGCAGGAGAGCGCGGAATTCGGCGAACTGCGCCGTACCTACCGCTCCTTCGCCTTCCCGCTGACCGTCGCCTTCATCGCCTGGTACCTGCTGTACGTCCTGCTGTCCAACTACGCGGGCGGCTTCATGGGCACCAAGGTCTTCGGCAACATCAATGTCGCACTCGTCCTCGGTCTGGCGCAGTTCGCCACCACGTTCCTCATCGCCTGGTACTACGCGCGGCACGCCGCCCGCAAGCTCGACCCGAAGGCGGATGTCATCAAGTCCCGTATGGAGGCGGACGCGTGAGCCACTCGATCCAGCTCGTCGGCCAGTCGGCGCCGCTCCAGCTCGCCGCCGCCTCGGACGCCAGCGAGCACCGGCCGCTGATCATCACACTCTTCGGACTCTTCGTCGTCGCGACCCTGGTCATCACCGTCTGGGCCGGCCGGCAGACCAAGAGCGCGTCCGACTTCTACGCGGGCGGACGCCAGTTCTCCGGCTTCCAGAACGGACTCGCCGTCTCCGGCGACTACATGTCCGCCGCGTCCTTCCTCGGGATCGCCGGCGCCATCGCCCTCTTCGGCTACGACGGCTTCCTCTACTCCATCGGCTTCCTGGTCGCCTGGCTGGTGGCACTGCTGCTCGTCGCCGAACCGCTGCGCAACTCCGGCCGGTACACCATGGGTGACGTCCTCGCGTACCGGATGCGCCAGCGCCCGGTCCGTACCGCGGCGGGCACCTCCACCATCGTCGTCTCGATCTTCTACCTTCTCGCGCAGATGGCCGGCGCGGGTGTGCTGGTCTCGCTGCTGCTCGGCATCACCAGTGACGCCGGGAAGATCGCCATCGTCGCGCTGGTCGGTCTGCTGATGATCGTGTACGTCACCATCGGCGGCATGAAGGGCACCACCTGGGTGCAGATGGTCAAGGCCGTGCTCCTCATCGCGGGCACCCTGCTCATCACCTTCCTCATCCTGCTGAAGTTCGACTTCAACCTCTCGGACCTGCTGGGCACGGCGGCGAGCAACAGCGGCAAGGGGGCGTCCTTCCTGGAGCCCGGTCTCAAGTACGGGGCCACCGCGACCTCGAAGCTGGACTTCATCTCGCTCGGCATCGCGCTGGTGCTCGGTACGGCGGGACTGCCGCACATCCTGATCCGCTTCTACACCGTGCCCACCGCCAAGGCCGCCCGCAAGTCGGTGATCTGGGCCATCGGCATCATCGGCGCGTTCTATCTGATGACGATCGTGCTCGGCTTCGGCGCCGCCGCGCTGCTCAAGCCCGATGACATCATCGCCTCCAACAAGGCGGGCAACACGGCGGCTCCGCTGGCCGCCCTGGAAATCGGCGGCGGTGCCGGTTCCACCGGGGGAGCGATTCTGCTCGCCGTGATCTCGGCGGTCGCCTTCGCCACGATTCTCGCGGTGGTCGCGGGACTGACGCTCGCGTCCTCGTCGTCCTTCGCGCACGACATCTACGCCAATGTCATCCGCAAGGGCCAGGCGACCGAGAAGGAGGAGGTCCGCGCGGCCCGCTGGGCGACCGTCGCCATCGGTGTCGTCTCCATCGGGCTCGGGGCGCTCGCCCGCGATCTGAACGTGGCCGGTCTGGTCGCGCTCGCCTTCGCCGTCGCCGCCTCGGCCAATCTGCCGACCATCCTCTACAGCCTGTTCTGGAAGCGGTTCACCACCCAGGGCGCCCTGTGGTCGATCTACGGCGGTCTGGCCTCCTCGGTGCTGCTGGTGCTGTTCTCCCCGGTCGTCTCGGGGAAGCCCACCTCGATGTTCCCCGACGTCGACTTCCATTTCTTCCCGCTGGAGAACCCGGGCCTGATCTCCATCCCGCTGGGCTTCCTGCTCGGCTGGCTGGGCACCGTGCTGTCCAAGGAGCAGCCGGACAAGGGCAAGTACGCCGAGCTGGAGGTCAAGTCCCTGACCGGCACCGGAGCCCACTGAGCCGTACGGGAGGACCCGGCGGAAGAAGCCGTACGGGCAGCGCCCTTCCGGGTACGGACCTCCTTTCCGTGCCCCTGCCGGACCCCTGCCGTGGCCGCGTCGTGGACACCCGCGACGCGGCCACGCCGCTCCTCGCCGTAAATGTCCCTCTGGCGTTGTCAGTGGGCTGACGTAGTCTCGACGGTGTCGGATCCGATCACAGGGAGGGGGCCCGGAGTGCTCATAGACACTTATGGCCGTCTGGCCACTGACCTGCGCGTCTCGCTCACGGACCGGTGCAATCTGCGGTGCACGTACTGCATGCCGGAAGAAGGGCTCCAGTGGCTCGGCAAGTCCGAGCTGCTCAGCGACGACGAAATCGTCCGTCTGGTCCATGTCGCCGTCACCCGCCTGGGTATCACCGAGGTCCGCTTCACCGGCGGCGAGCCGCTGATCAGACCCGGTCTCGTCGGGATCGTCGAGCGGTGTGCCGCGCTGGAGCCACGCCCCAGGATGTCGGTGACCACCAATGGCCTCGGGCTCCGGCGCACCGCCGCCGCGCTCCGGGCCGCCGGCCTCGACCGGGTCAATGTCTCACTCGACACCCTGCGGCCCGCCGTCTTCCAGGCGCTCACCCGGCGTGACCGGCACGCGGATGTGATCAGCGGGCTGCGCGCCGCCCATGAGGCCGGACTCACCCCCGTCAAGATCAACGCGGTGCTGATGCCGGGCCTCAATGGCGACGAGGCCCCCGAGCTGCTCGCCTGGGCCATCGAGCAGGGCTATGAGCTGCGCTTCATCGAGCAGATGCCGCTCGACGCCCAGCACGGCTGGAAGCGCGACGGCATGATCACGGCCGGTGAGATCCTGGAGTCGCTGCGTACCCGCTTCGTGCTCATCCCCGAGGGTGAGAGCGCCCGGGGCTCGGCGCCCGCCGAGCGCTGGATCGTGGACGGCGGACCGCACCGCGTCGGGGTGATCGCCTCCGTCACGCGCCCGTTCTGCCATGCCTGCGACCGCACCCGGCTGACCGCCGACGGACAGGTGCGCACCTGTCTGTTCGCCCGGGAGGAGACGGATCTGCGGGGCGCGCTGCGCTCCGGCGCGCCCGACGAGGAGATCGCCACGATCTGGAAGCTGGCGATGTGGGGCAAGAAGGCCGGTTCCGGGCTGGACGATCCCTCGTTCCTCCAGCCGGACCGCCCGATGTCGGCGATCGGCGGCTGATGTCCGCGATCGGCGGCTGGTGTCAGTGATCGGTGGCGGACCGGCGCTCCCATTCGGCCAGTTCGACCACGTCCTTGAGAAAGCCGCGCATACCGAGGAACGAGGAGAGGTGCTCACGGTGCTCGTCGCACGCCAGCCAGGTCTTGCGCCGCTCCGGCGTATGCAGCTTGGGGTTGTTCCAGGCGAGGACCCAGACGGCGGGATTACGGCAGCCCTTCGCGGAGCAGATCGGCGCGGCCTCGGAATGGGAATTGTCGGGGAGGTTCACCCCGCCACCCTAGGACAAGCCCCGGACCTCATCCGATAACCCGAAATGGCGACGCCGAGCAGCCACGGGGGGAGCTGCCCGGCGTCGGTCCGTCGCTCCGACGGGGGATGCGGAGCGCGTACAAAGTATGTCACGGGCAATGGGGTGCCGGGCACCGGAACTTCACGATTGATCTGAGCTTTCCTTGAGCTTTGCGGACCGCCGGAGATCAGTTCTCCCGCGTTTCGCGGCCCTTCGTCTCGGCTCCGGATTCCGCCGCGACAGGTCCCGGGGGCGGCGCGATCATCGGTGGCACCGGCGCGGTCACAAAGGTCGTGGGCAGCGAAGGAGCGTTCTCCCGGCCCGCGTTGGCGATCACCACGGCGACATACGGCAGCAGTGTGCCGACGACCAGGGTCACGATCGCCACCGGCCGTTCCACATTCCACAAGGCCACGGTGGCGACCACCGCGAGGGTCCGTACGGACATCGAGATCACATAGCGGCGCTGCCGGCCGCGCACATCGTCGGCGAGTCCCTGCCGGGCCCCCGTGATCCGGAAGACCTCGGTGCCGCTCCGCTTCCGCATCACGTTCCCTCACCCGATTCCTGTGCCGGATTCCCCCCGGGCCCATCGCGAACCACGGTACGCCGGGGCTCCCGCCGCCACGAGAGCGGGTCACCCTCCATCCTGACCGATCGTTCTCATCGCGCCACGTACGGAGCCGTCCGACATGCGCCGTATGAGCGACCGGCACAGACTGGCCGCACATGCGCGGAGCGCGAGCGCACCACTCCGGGAGGCGACGATGAGCTGGTTGTGGGCGATCATTGTGGGGCTGGTGCTGGGCCTCATCGCCAGGGCGGTCCTCCCGGGCAAGCAGCACATCCCCCTCTGGCTGACCGTCCTGTGCGGCATCCTCGGCGGCATGCTGGGCAACGGGGCCGCGGGCTGGCTGGGCGTCGCCCACACCAGGGGCATCGACTGGACGCGCCATGTGCTCCAGCTCATCGGAGCGATTCTGGTGGTCTTCGTGGTCGATCTGCTCTGGAACAGGATCCGGGGCAGACGGGCCGGCGGTGCCAGACAGCGCATGTGAGGCGTGCCGGCTGCGAGACGTGTGCAGCCATGAGGCGCGTGAAGTGTGTGGAGCGTGAAGTGTGTGGAGCGTGCGGCCGGGCGGTGCGCGGGGCACACGATGTCTCGCGCGCCCCGCGGACCACCACGGACGGTAAGGACCGCCCCGGGCTCCGAGGACCACCCGGGCCGCAGGGATCAGTCCCGCGACGGTCAGCCGGCCGTGACCTCGACCGCCGCCAGATTCTTCTTGCCCCGGCGCAGCACCAGCCAGCGGCCGTGCAGCAGCTCCTCGCGGCCCGGTACGGAGTCCGCGTCGGTGACCTTGGTGTTGTTCACATAGGCCCCGCCCTCCTTGACCGTGCGCCGCGCCGCCGACTTGCTCGGCGCGAGACCGGTCTCGGCGAGGAGATCCACCACCGGGCCCAGCTCGGCGACCTCGGCGCGCGGCACCTCGGAGAGCGCCGCGCTCAGCGTCGCCTCGTCCAGCTCCGCCAGCTCTCCCTGCCCGAACAGCGCCCGGGAGGCCGCGACGACCGCCGCGCACTGCTCCGCGCCATGGACGAGCGTCGTCAGTTCCTCCGCCAGCGCCCGCTGGGCCGCACGGGCCTGCGGACGCTCCTCGGTGCTCCGCTCCAGCTCCTCCAGCTCCTCGCGGCTGCTGAAGCTGAGGATGCGGCTGTACGCGGAGATGTCACGGTCGTCCACGTTCAGCCAGAACTGGTAGAAGGCGTACGGCGTGGTCATCTCCGGGTCGAGCCAGACGGCCCCGCCCTCCGTCTTGCCGAACTTGGTCCCGTCCGCCTTGGTCATCAGCGGGGTGGCCAGCGCGTGCACGGTGGCCCCCGGCTCCAGCCGGTGGATCAGATCGAGACCGGCGGTGAGATTGCCCCACTGGTCGCTGCCGCCCTGCTGGAGGACACAGCCGTACCGCCGGTACAGCTCCAGGAAGTCCATGCTCTGGAGCAACTGGTAGCTGAACTCGGTGTAGCTGATGCCCTCGTCCGACTCCAGCCTGCGGGCGATGGACTCCTTGGTGAGCATCTTGTTCACCCGGAAGTGCTTGCCGACGTCCCGCAGGAACTCGATCGCGGACAGGCCCGCGGTCCAGTCCAGATTGTTGACCACGGTCGCGGCGTTCGGGCCCTCGAAGGAGAGGAACGGCTCGATCTGGGCCCGCAGCCGCCGCACCCAGCCCGCGACCGTCTCCGGGTCGTTCAGCGTCCGCTCGGCGGTCGGGCGGGGGTCACCGATCTGGCCGGTGGCGCCGCCCACCAGGGCCAGCGGCCGGTGTCCGGCCCGCTGGAGCCGGCGTACGGTCAGCACCTGTACGAGATGTCCCACGTGCAGACTGGGCGCGGTGGGATCGAAGCCGCAATAGAACGTCACGGGACCGTCCGCGAGCGCCTTGCGCAAAGCGTTCTCGTCGGTGGACAGGGCGAACAGCCCGCGCCACTTCAGCTCGTCGACGATATCCGTCACGGTCGTGTCTCTCCTCGGATGGTCACCTGGGTGAGCACCAGTCTATGGGCGTCGTCGAGGGCCTGAGCGCGCGCTCCGCTCCGGCTACACGCCCCGGCTGACCGAGCTCATATTGAAGTCGGGGATACGCAGCGGGGGCATCGCCGCCCGGGTGAACCAGTCGCCCCACTCACGCGGCAGCGTCTTCTCCGTACGCCCGGCCTCGGTGGCGCGGGAGAGCAGATCGACGGGCGACTCGTTGAACCGGAAGTTGTTCACCTCACCGACGACCTCGCCGTTCTCGACCAGATACACCCCGTCCCTGGTCAGCCCCGTGAGCAGCAGGGTCGCCGGATCGACCTCCCGGATGTACCAGAGGCAGGTCAGCAGCAGCCCGCGCGCGGTGGCCGAGACCATCTCCTCCAGCGACCGGTCGCCGCCGCCCTCCAGCATCAGATTCCCGGTGCCCGACGCGACCGGGAGCCCGGTCAGCGCGGCGGTGTGCCGGGTGGTGATCAGCCGGGCCAGCTCGCCCTCCCGTACCCAGTCCGTGGCCGGCAGCGGCAGACCGTTGTCGAACACGGAGGCGTCGTCGCCCGAGGAGTGCGCGATCACGAACGGCGCCGACTCCAGACCCGGCTCGTTCGGATCGGTACGGAGCGTGAGCGGCAGCTCCGAGAGCTTCTCGCCGAGGCGGGTGCCGCCCCCGGGGCGGGAGAAGACCGTACGGCCCTCCGTGGCATCGCGGGCGGTCGAGGACCAGAGCTGGTAGATCAGCAGATCGGCCACGGCGGTCGACGGCAGCAGCGTCTCGTACCGCCCGGCGGGCAGCTCGATCCTGCGTTCCGCCCAGGCCAGCCGCTGGGCCAGCTCGGCGTCGAGGACCGCCGGGTCCACGTCCTTGAAGTCGCGGGTGGCCCGGCCCGCCCAGGCCGAGCGGGTGCGGTCGGGGGACTTGGCGTTGAGCTCCAGAGTGCCGTTGGGCTGGTCGTGGCGGAGCCGTACGCCCGTCGACGTACCGAGATAGGTCGAGGTCAGCTCGTGGTTGGCGAAACCGTACAGTTCACGGCCGCCGGCACGGGCACGGGCGAAGGACTCGCCGAGCGCCGGCGCGAAGTCCGCGAAGACGGCGGAGGTCGTCTCGGCGGGCGCGTCCGTGAAGTCACCGGACGGCGGACCCGCCTGCTCCGGGCCGACCAGCGGCTGGGCGTCCTCGGCGGGACCGGCCCCGCGCGCGGCGGCCTCGGCGGCCCGTACCAGCGGCTCCAGTTCATCGGCGGTGACGGCGGCGCGCGACACCACACCGGACGCGGTGCCCCGCGCGCCGTCGACGGTGGCGATGACGGTCAGGGTCCTGCCCCGGGTGACGCCGTTGGTCGTCAGCGCGTTGCCGGCCCAGCGCAGATTGGCGGAGGACTGTTCGTCGGCGATGACCACACAGCCGTCGGCGGTGGAGAGTCCGAGAGCGCGCTCGACGATTTCGTGCGGCTTGCTGATACGGCTGGTGCTCATCGTCCGGCCTCCTGAGTCGTGTTGAGACGGTGCTTGCCCGGGGCGCACAGTGTCAGATTGCGGCTGCGCCGCGGGCCGGACCCCCGGCCGATGGTGGTGGTCGGCCTCATCGCCCGGCCTCCTGAGTCGTGTTGAGGATGTTGACGCCGCGGAACAGGGCGGAGGGGCAGCCGTGGGAGACCGCCGCCACCTGGCCGGGCTGGGCCTTGCCGCAGTTGAAGGCGCCGCCCAGGACATAGGTCTGCGGTCCGCCGACCGCCTCCATCGAGCCCCAGAAGTCCGTCGTCGTCGCCTGGTAGGCGACATCGCGGAGCTGACCGGTCAGTTCGCCGTTCTCGATACGGAAGAACCGCTGCCCGGTGAACTGGAAGTTGTAGCGCTGCATATCGATCGACCACGACCGGTCGCCGACCACATAGATCCCGCGCTCCACCCCGCCGATCAGGTCCCGCGTGCTCAGCCCGCCGGGATCCGGCCGCAGCGACACATTCGCCATACGCTGTACGGGCACATGTCCCGGTGAGTCCGCGTAGGCGCAGCCGTTGGAGCGGCCCAGACCGGTGAGCCTCGCGATCCTGCGGTCGAGCTGGTAGCCGACGAGCGTGCCGTCCTTGACCAGGTCCCACGACTGCGCCTCGACACCCTCGTCGTCGTAGCCGATCGTCGCCAGACCGTGCTCGGCGGTCCTGTCGCCCGTCACATTCATCACCGAGGAGCCGTACGCCAGCTTCCCGAGCTGGTCGAACGTCGCGAACGAGGTCCCCGCGTACGCCGCCTCGTACCCCAGCGCCCGGTCCAGCTCCGTGGCGTGGCCGATCGACTCGTGGATGGTCAGCCAGAGGTTGGACGGATCGACGACCAGGTCGTACGTGCCCGCCTCGACGCTCGGCGCCCGCATCTTCTCGGCGAGCAGCCCGGGGATACGCTCCAGCTCCGCGTCCCAGTCCCAGCCGGTCCCGGTCAGATACTCCCAGCCCCGCCCGGCCGGCGGCGCGATCGTGCGCATCGAGTCGAACTCACCGCTGCCGGCGTCGACCGCCGTGGCGGTGAGCTGCGGATGCAGTCTGACCCGCTGCTGGGTGGTGACCGTACCGGCGGTGTCCGCGTAGAACTTGTTCTCGTGGACGGTGAGCAGCGACGCGTCCACATGCGTGACGCCCTCCGCGCGCAGCAGCCGCGCGCTCCACTCCGCGAGCAGTCCGCTCTTCTCCTCGTCGGGCACGTCGAAGGGATCGATCTCGTACGACGACACCCAGGTCTTCTCCGAGTGCACCGGCTCCTCGGCCAGTTCGACACGCTCGTCCGAGCCCGCGGCGGAGATCACCTTCGCGGAGAGCCTCGCCATCGCCACGGCCTGCCCCGCCACCCGCGCCGCCGCGTCCATGGACAGATCGACCCCGGACGCGAAACCCCAGGCACCCCCGTGCACGACCCGGACCGCGTACCCGAGATCCGTGGTGTCCGACGACCCGGCGGGCTTCCCGTCCCGCAGCCGCCACGACGCGCCGCGCACCCGCTCGAACCGGAAGTCCGCGTGCTCGGCGCCGAGCGCCCGCGCCCGTGCGAGCGCGGCGTCGGCGAGCGCCCGCAGCGGCAGTGCCAGGAACGACTGATCTACCTCATGGGGCACGTCGGCCTCCCCTTCTCACAGCTGTGTGTCATGTGTCCGCAGTGAATCATGCGGGCACGGGGCGCCGCCGAGTGCCGGACAAATCGGTTGCGACCGGCGGGGAGCTCTGCTGTACTCGCCCGCGACATCGGATCGATCAAGGAGTTCGTCGTGCGGGGAACGTCTGTGTCCAGCCAGCGGGAAATTGCCGTCCACACAGAGGACCTGACACTTCGTGCGAACGCTGAACCTTGGAATCCTGGCGCATGTCGACGCCGGTAAGACGAGCCTGACCGAGCGGCTGCTCCACGCCGCCGGGGTCATCGACGAGATCGGCAGCGTCGATGACGGGAGTACCACGACCGATTCCCTCGCGCTGGAACGGCAGCGCGGGATCACGATCAAGTCGGCCGTCGTGTCGTTCCTGATCGACGACATCACCGTCAATCTCATCGATACACCGGGACACCCCGATTTCATCGCCGAGGTGGAGCGTTCCCTGAGCGTGCTCGACGGCGCGGTCCTGGTGATCTCCGCCGTCGAAGGGGTGCAGGCGCAGACCCGTGTACTGATGCGGACGCTGCGGCGGCTCCGTATTCCCACGATTGTTTTCGTGAACAAGATCGACCGCCGTGGCGCGCACGGCGAACGGGTGCTCCGGAGCGTGGCCGAGCGGCTGAGCCCGGCGGTCGTTCCGATGGGAGCGGCATACGGTCTCGGCACGCGCGGCGCCGGTTTCGCCCCGTACGACGGTACGGAGACCGCCTTCGTCAGCGGCCTCGCGGAGACGCTCGCGGATCACGACGACGCCCTCATGGCCGCGTATCTGGACGACGCGGCGGCTCTTCCGTACGGCCTGCTCCACCGTGAGCTGGCCGCGCAGACCGGGCGGGCGGCGGTCCATCCGGTGTACTTCGGCTCGGCCATCACGGGCGCGGGCGTGGACGCGCTGATCACCGGGGTCAAGCAGCTGCTGCCCGCGTCCGAGCACGACGCCGGGGGCGCCGTCCTCGGCACGGTCTTCAAGATCGACCGCGGTCCGGCGGGGGAGAGGGTCGCGTACGTCCGGATGCTCTCGGGGACCGTACGGACCCGGGACCGGCTGGCGTTCGGCCGGGACGGCGCGGGGAAGGTCACCGCGATCAGCGTGTTCGACCAGGGGTCGGCCGTCCCCCGCGAGTCGGCCGAGGCAGGGCGGATCGCCATCCTCCGGGGGCTCGGCGGTGTCCGGATCGGCGACACCGTCGGTGACGCCGGTGTCACCGACGGCACCGCGCGTACGGGTGTTTCCCCGGACGGGGCCGAGCACGTGAGCGTCTCCCCGGAGCACTTCGCCCCGCCGACGCTGGAGACGGTCGTCGTCCCCCGCCGCCCGGCGGACCGGGGCGCGCTGCACGCGGCACTCGCCCAACTCGTCGAACAGGATCCGCTGATCAACCTCCGGCAGGACGAACTCCGCCAGGAGATCTCCGTATCGCTCTACGGAGAGGTGCAGAAAGAGGTCATCCAGGCGACGCTGGCGAATGACTTCGGCGTCGAGGTCACCTTCCGGGAGACGACCACCATCTGTGTGGAACGGCTGACCGGATCCGGCGCGGCCTTCGAGATCATGGGAAAGGACCACAATCCCTTTCTCGCCACGGTCGGACTGCGTGCCGATCCGGCGCCGGTCGATTCCGGCGTGGAATTCCGGCTGGAGGTCGAACTCGGTTCCATGCCCTTCGCGTTCATGAAAGCAGTCGAGGAAACGGTCAAGGAGACCCTGTTCCAGGGCATTCACGGATGGCGGATTCCCGACTGTACGGTCACCCTCACCCACTCCGGCTACGCGGCGCGGCAGAGCCATTCCCACGGTGTCTTCGACAAGAGCATGTCGAGCACCGCGGGGGATTTCCGCAATCTCACGCCGTTGGTCCTGATGAGCGCGCTCCAGCAGGCCGGCGTCACGGTGCACGAGCCGATGCACCGCTTCCGCCTCGAACTCCCGGCGGATGTGTACGGAGCGCTCCTGCCCGTTCTCGCCCGGCTGCGCGCCGTACCCCGGACACCGTCCACGCGCGGTGACTCATACGTTCTGGAGGGTGAGATCCCGGCGGCCCAGGTACATGAACTGGAACAGCGGCTGCCGACCCTGACCCGGGGCGAGGGCGTACTGGAATCCGCCTTCGACCACTACCGCCCGGTCACCGGCGCCATCCCGTCCCGGCCCCGCACGGATCACGATCCACTCCACCGAAAGGAGTACCTGCTGCGTGTCGTGCGAAGGATCGCCGGGGGTTAGTCCGGCCCGTTCCCGGCCGTACGGCGCGGGTGTTCCGGCGGCCCCGCGGGTGTTTCTGTAGGAATCCAACAGGGTCTGTACCGAGGCGCTGTCAGGGGTCGATTCTCCGCGGACGAGACGCTACCGATAGGTTTTCGGTGTACCAGACCGCTACGAAAGGCTGATCCGTTGAGCCGCTCGGTTCTCGTCACCGGAGGAAACCGGGGCATCGGCCTCGCCATCGCCCGGGTCTTCGCCGAAAACGGCGACAAGGTCGCCATCACCTACCGCTCCGGCGAGCCGCCGGCGGCCCTGCTGGAGCTGGGCTGCCTGGCGGTCCGCTGCGACATCACCGACACCGAGCAGGTGGAGCAGGCCTACAAGGAGATCGAGGAGAAGCACGGTCCCGTGGAGGTACTGGTGGCCAACGCCGGTGTCACCAAGGACCAGTTGCTGATGCGGATGTCCGAGGACGACTTCACCTCCGTCCTCGACACCAACCTCACCGGCACCTTCCGTGTCGTCAAGCGCGCCAACCGCGCGATGCTGCGGGCCAAGAAGGGCCGGGTCGTCCTGATCTCCTCGGTGGTCGGGCTCCTCGGCTCGGCGGGACAGGCGAACTACGCCGCGTCCAAGGCCGGTCTCGTCGGCTTCGCGCGCTCCCTCGCCCGTGAACTGGGCTCGCGGAACATCACCTTCAATGTCGTCGCACCGGGCTTCGTCGACACCGACATGACCAAGGTGCTCACGGACGAGCAGCGCGCGGGCATCGTCGCGCAGGTACCGCTCGGCCGCTACGCGCAGCCGGAGGAGATCGCCGCCGCGGTGCGGTTCCTCGCCTCCGACGACGCCTCGTACATCACTGGAGCCGTCATTCCCGTTGACGGCGGATTGGGCATGGGTCACTGATCACATGAGTGGAATCCTCGCCGGCAAGCGCATTCTGGTGACAGGTGTCCTCACCGAGGGCTCCATCGCCTTCCACGCCGCCAAGGTGGCGCAGGAGGAGGGCGCGGATGTCATCCTCACCGGCTTCGGCCGGCTCACCCTCGTCGAGCGCATCGCCAAGCGGCTGCCCAAGCCCGCCCCGGTCATCGAGCTGGATGTCACCGACCAGGAGCATCTGGACCGGCTCGCCGGCCGGATCCGGGAGATCCAGGGCGACGCCGGTGCCGGACTCGACGGTGTCGTGCACTCGATCGCCTTCGGCCCGCAGGGCGCGTTCAACTTCCTGGAGGGGAGCTGGGACGACGTCTCGACCGCGGTGCATGTCTCCGCGTACTCGCTGAAGTCGCTCACGACGGCCTGTCTGCCGCTGATGGAGCGCGGCGGCTCGGTGGTCGGTCTCACCTTCGACGCGCAGGTCGCCTGGCCCAAGTACGACTGGATGGGTGTCGCCAAGGCGGCGCTGGAGTCCACCAACCGCTATCTCGCCCGTGACCTGGGCGCGCGGAACATCCGCTGCAACCTGGTCTCGGCCGGTCCGATCAAGTCCATGGCCGCCAAGTCCATCCCCGGCTTCGAGGAACTGGCGGACGTGTGGAACCACCGCGCGCCGATCGGCTGGGACCTGTCCGACCCGGACCCGGCCGGCCGGGGTGTCGTCGGTCTGCTGTCCGACTTCTTCCCGAAGACGACCGGCGAGATCGTGCATGTCGACGGTGGCGTGCACATGATGGGCGCCTGACCGCCTGACCGCTTCAGCGCCCCGCGCACCCCTCGTTCCGGAAGCCGCGCACCGTCCAGTCCGACGGTGCGCGGCTTCCGTGTGCCGGGGCGCCGGGGCCCGGTGATCCGGCGGAGTGACGGACCGTGTCCCTTCGATTCGAAAAGTGGGGCAAGTGGCCCCACACTGAGCGCATCGGGGCATTCCGGTTGCCGTATCGGCGGCCTCGTGGGCCGCTGCGCGGATCGCCGCGAGGGCCGCCATGGGGGAGGAGGTGTACACATGCGTCCGTCGTATCTCCGTACGGCCGCCACTCTCCTCACGGCCCTGCTGATCGCGACCGCCTTCGCCGTCTCCTCGGAAGTACGGGGCGGACCCGTGCGCGCCGCCGATCTGTCCGCTCCGGCGGGCGGGGGCATGGAGCGCGCCCGTTCCGAACGCTTCGGCGCCACCTGCCGTACGGCGGTCGAGGGCTCCCGTGCCACCGCCTCCTGCCACAACCCGTATCCGGAGACCGACCGGGTACGGCTGCATGTCGAGTGCGAGCGCTGGTGGGACATCGACGCCGACAGCGCCGCGGTGGAGATCGCCGCGGCCCGGTACGCGGAACTCGCCGAGCGGTGCTGGATGGAGATCCGCCAGGTGTGGATCACCCATGAGCGCGTGGCCTCCTGAGCGCCGCCGGACGCTCCAGGACCGTCACCACGCTGCTCAGACCCTTTCGTGCGGACAGTGACGGGTGTAACTGGCGGCCTCGGCGCCCGCCGTCTCCACATCGCCCGCCCGGATCGCGGCCACCAGCCGTGCGTGGTCCATATGGTTCTCCGGGCGCAGCTCCTGCCCCACGTCGTCACGGAGCGAGTCGCGCAGCAGGTGGTTGAGGTCCGCGTAGAGCGCGGTCAGCACATCGTTGTGCGAGGCCGAGACGACCGCCATGTGCAGGGTGGCGTCGGCCGCGACGAACGCGTCCCGGTCGCCCGCGCCCCAGGCCTCCTCACGGCGGGCGAGCAGCGTGTCCAGCTGCCGCAGATCCCGCTCCGTACGCCGCTCCGCGGCCATCCTCGCGGCCGAGGACTCCAGCGTGGAGCGCACCTCGGCGATATCGCGCGGGTCGGCGCCGGCGAAGCGCCGGTGCATCACCCCGGCCAGCTCGCTGGTCGCGACGACATACGTCCCCGAGCCCTGCCGGATGTCCAGGAGCCCGTTGTGGGCGAGCGCGCGGACCGCCTCACGGACGGTGTTACGGGCCACCCCGAGCTGTTCGACCAGCTCGGGCTCGGTGGGGATACGGGAGCCCACCGGCCATTCGCCCGAGGTGATCTGGCTCCGCAGCTCGGTGATCACCTGATCGGAGAGCGCGGAACGCCGGGGAGAGGTCAGCGCCATGATGCTCCAAGTCTCGTGGAACGGCGGAAGAGGGGGAGTCGGGCGGCTGGACAGTCAATCATCCCATGATTCTATGATGGCCCCATGCCCGACGAACCGCAGCCGCAGATACCCGTGGACACCCGGACCCTGACCCGGCCGGCCGGGTCCACCGCCGCGTCCGCGCCGGAAGCCGGGTCCGCGCCAGGATCCGTGCCCGCGCCAGGATCCGTGCCCGTATCCGCGTCCGCGTCCGGCGATTCTCCCGCACCGGGGGCGGCGCTCCGGTACACCCGGCTCCTTGTCGTCGGGCTCGTCCTCGCCGCCCTCAATCTCCGCCCCGCCATCACCAGCCTCGGCGCGCTGCTCGAAGAGGTACGGGACGGGCTGCACATGAGCGGCAGCGTCGCCGGTGTGCTCACCTCCGTACCGCCCCTCTGCTTCGCGGTCTTCGGCTTCACCGCGCCACGTCTCGCCCGGCGGTACGGCGCCGGTGCCATCGTCTGCGCCGGCATGGTGGCCATCACGGCGGGACTGCTGATCCGTCCGTTCGCGGGCGGCACGCCCGCCTTCCTCGCGGCGAGCGCGTTCGCGCTCATGGGTATCGCCGTCAGCAATGTGCTGATGCCGGTGATCGTCAAGCGGTACTTCCCCGACCGGGTCGGCACGATGACCGGGCTGTACTCGATGGCGCTGGCGTTCGGCACGGCCGTCGCCGCCGCCGCGACCGTCCCCATGACCGAGGCGCTGGGCGGCAGTTGGCGTACGGGGCTCGGTATCTGGGCCGCGCTCGCCGCGGTCGCCGTACTGCCCTGGCTCGGTCTGGTACGCGAGCGCGGCGCGGCGCCGCCGTCCGACAGGAGGCCGTCCGACAGGAGGCCGTCCGACCGCGGGCCGTCCGACCGCGGGCCGTCCGGCGGGGCCCCGGCCGCCCCCGGACCGGCGACGGGACAGGCCCCCGGCCTCCGGCTCGGGCGCAGCCGTACCGCCTGGGCGCTCGCCTGCTTCTTCGGTCTCCAGGCCACCGGCGCGTACATCACCATGGGCTGGATGCCCCAGGTCTTCCGCGACGCGGGGGTCCCGGCGGGCACGGCCGGGCTCCTGCTCGCCGTGATCATGGTGATGGGGGTGCCCCTGGCCTTTGTGATCCCGGGCCTGGCCGCGCGGATGAGGAACCAGGGCCCGATCGTCGTCGGCCTGGGCATCTGCGGACTGACCGCCTTCTCGGGCCTCTACTTCGCGCCCGCCGAGGGTGCCTGGCTCTGGGCGGTGCTGCTGGGCATCTCGAACTGCTCGTTCCCGCTCGCCCTCACCATGATCGGTATGCGGTCGAGGTCCGGCGCGGGGGTCGTACGGCTCTCCGCGTTCGCCCAGAGCACCGGCTATCTGATCTCGATCCCGGGCCCGCTGCTGGTGGGCGTGCTGTACCAGCACACGGGGGGCTGGGGGCTGCCGATCGCGCTGATGGCGGGGTTCCTGGTGCCGCAGATGGTGGCGGGGGTGATCGCGGGACAGGACCGGACGATCGAGGACGAGGCGCGGATGCGAGACTGAACGTATGCCAGTCCTTGACCCGAACCCCCAGAACGGGCAGCGGAAGCTGCTCCTCGTCTTCGGCACGATCATCGGCATCCTGGTGCTGATCGGCATCATCGCGTCGGTCGCGTCGCCGTAACGGTCGCCGTAACACCGCCGGGGCGCCGTGACGTCGCCTGGGGAGGGCCGCGCCCTCGCGAAGAGGTGGGGCTGGCACCACCATCCCCTAGGGGGCCAGGGTCAGGGTCCACTGGGTGGGTCACCGGATGTGCCCGGGGGCTCATGATCCGTAGGTTCTGGGGTAACAGAAACCGCAGACCCACGGAGGCGGCCATGCCGGTCCCGACCCACCCACGGTCCCACCCCCGCGCCGCCTCCGGCAGCATCGAGATCCGGCTGCCGTGGTGGTCCGTCGCCCTGCCCGCCGTCGCCTTCGCCGCACTGCTTCTGCTGATGACGGGCTCCGGCCAGGCCCGTGCCGCGGCGGCCGACCCCGGGGTCGGCCGCATCCTGGAGCAGATCCATCAGACCCTGGTGGGGTAACGGCGAGCAGTCGCCAGCACTGTTCACCCGTGCCGGGGCAGCCCGTCAACACCCTCTGCCCGCTGGCGCATTTCATGCGAAGCTGGGATGCATGAGCGTCGATACACCTCGCAGGATCGTCCTCCTCCGGCATGCGAAGGCCGACTGGCCGGACGTGCCCGACCACGAGCGGCCGCTCGCCGATCGCGGCCGGTCGGACGCCCCCATCGCCGGCCGCAGGCTCGCCGACAGCGGGCTCGTCGCCGATCTGGCTCTCTGCTCGACGGCCGCCAGGACACGGGAGACCTGGAAGCTGGCGGTGCACGAGCTGCCCGTACGCCCCAGGACCGTCTATGAGGACCGGCTCTACGACGCCACCCTGGGCGATCTCTTCGCGCTGGTCAACGAGACCTCCGACGATGTGCGCGATCTGCTGCTGGTCGGTCACAACCCCGGTATGCACGCGCTCGCCGACGCCCTCTCCGGCAAGGCGGAGGGCGACACCATCGCCAGGATGACCCGCACGGGATTCCCGACCGCCTCGCTGGCCGTGATCGCTTTCAACGGAAGCTGGAAGTCGGTGGAGCACGGAGTGGGCAGGCTCGTCGACTTCTGGACCCCGCGCGACTGATCCGTCCCGGCATGCGCGACTGATCCGCCCCGGAGATGACTGATCCGCCCAGGACACGGGAGGGCCCCGGCGCGGAC
>NZ_JBSGVS010000063.1:0-53457 GCF_053608565.1 Streptomyces sp. NPDC055025 | reverse complement strand
GCCCGTCCCGAACCAGCGCCCCGGGACGGGCGGCGGCAGCTGCCCGAGCCGGCCGGGAGGCGGCTCGGGCAGTTGCTCACCGACCGGTCGGCGCCGTCGGGCGGTGGAGGCCGCCGCGGTACGGCCCCCGATCTCACCGAGCTGCTTCCGCAGTGGCTGGCGGCCGCCAACGAGCACGGTTACCGCGCGCCCGCGGCCGTACTGCCCGCGCTGCTCGACGCGGCCCGCGCGCGTACCGATCTGCGGCCGCAGGCCCTGGCCTTCGCGGGGCCGCGCGGTCTCTGGCTCGCCCGGCTCAATCCCGAGTGGAAGTTCGCCCTGCGCGGCGCTTCCGGTGGTTCGGTCCCGCCCGAGGCGCGGGACGCCGAGGCCGTGCGGCTGCTCTGGGAGGAGGGTCTGTTCGCCGAGCGGATCGCCCTGCTCGGCGCGGTACGGGCGCGGGACGGCGAGGCGGCCCGCGCGCTGCTGGCGTCGACCTGGCCGACCGAGCGCGCCGAGGACCGGCTGATGTTCCTCGACTCCCTGCGTACGGGGCTGTCCGGGGCGGACGAACCCTTTCTGGAACGGGCCCTGTCGGACCGCAGCCGCAATGTCCGCTCCACCGCGGCCGAACTGCTCTCGGCGCTCCCGGAGTCCGCGCTCGCGGGGCGGATGGCCGCGCGGGCGGCGACCTGCGTGAGCATGGACCGCACGGGCGGCGGCCAGGTCATCGTGGTCGAGGCCCCGCACGAGTGCGACACGGACATGCAGCGTGACGGCGTGGTCCAGACGCCGCCCGCCGGACGGGGGGAACGGTCGTGGTGGCTGGGCCAGTTGGTGGAGGCCGCCCCGCTGAGCACCTGGCCCGACCGGCTCGGGGGCCGCACTCCGGAGGAGATCGTCGCGCTGCCCGTCCTGGACGACTGGCGGGACGAACTCCACGCGGCCTGGTGCCGGGCGGCCGTCCGGCAGCGGGACGCGCGCTGGTCCGCCGCGCTGCTGGGCACGCCGGTGACATCCCGGGAGAGCGGCACCGGTACCCCGTCCCTCGCGGAACGGGCGAAACTGCTGGCGACGCTTCCCTCCGCCGAACGGGCCTCCTGGGTGGCCGCGTTCATATCCGCCCACGGCCTCTCCGAGGCGTTCCAGCTGCTCGGCGTCTGCGCGGTGCCCTGGGCGGAGCCGCTCGGCCGGGCGGTCGTCGACGCACTCGACATCGCCCGGGACGCGGGCAGTTACCCCTGGAGCTTCAGCGGGGTGATGGGCCTCGCGGAACGCTGCCTCGACCCCGCCGAGGCGAGCCGGCTCGATCTGCTCACCGCGACCCCGGACGAGACCGAGGACGCCTCGCCGGGCGCGGGCGGCTACTGGTCGGAGGCGTTCCAGCGCCTGGTCTCCACGCTCCGGCTGCGCGCGGCGATGCTGTCGGAACTGAGGGAAGCCACCGAACCGGGGGTGCCGGCACCCCCGGCCGAACGGGCCGTACAGGCCGTACAGGCCGCACCAGTCGTAGAGGCCGCGCCGCACATATCGGCCGAACCCTCAGCGCCGTAGGCGGTGGTAGAGCCGTAGGCGGTGGTAGAGCCGTAGGCGGTGGTAGAGCCGTAGGCGGTGGTAGAGCCGTAGGCGGTGGTAGAGCCGTAGCGGCCCGAGCCTTGGAGGCCCGAGCCTGGGGGCCCGCCCACCCCGCGTTGCCTACGAGGCGTACCGAATATGCGGGGGCATGCCGGGACCGGGGGTCACGCGCCCGTCGGCTGGCGGACATGGTCGTTGACCCAGGCGACGATCGATGTCGTCGTCGCGCCAGGGGTGAAGATCTCCGCCACGCCCAGTTCCTTCAGCGGTGCGATGTCCGCCTCCGGGATGATGCCGCCGCCGAAGACCTTGATGTCCTCCGCGTCCCGCTCCTTCAGCAGCTCGATCACCTTCGCGAAGAGAGTGTTGTGCGCACCGGACAGGATGGACAGCCCGATCGCGTCGGCGTCCTCCTGGATCGCGGTGTCCACGATCTGCTCGGGGGTCTGGTGGAGCCCCGTGTAGATGACCTCCATGCCGGCGTCGCGCAGCGCCCGCGCGATCACCTTGGCCCCGCGATCGTGGCCGTCGAGACCCGGCTTGGCCACCACCACGCGGATCGGACCGGTCACACCCATCACTGCCTCCACATACCGACTGCAGACCGACTGCGTCGTCAATTGGCCCGGGTCCCCGCGCCCGCCTGGCCCGGAGAGGTGAACGAACGTTATCCACAGCATCCCGCACCCCGCTGTTTCGCGACGGTCGGCGAGGGGGAAATCACACGTGGGACATGTTCGCTTTGCGGTGTTCCGGTACCGCTCGGCCCCACGGCCGGGTCGGGACAGCCGCAAGGGGAGCCGCAGAGGAGCCGCCACACGGGCGCGTTCCACCGCATCGCCGGGGCGGTGCGGTGGAGGTTACCGGTGCGTCGGCTCCGGCACGTCGGCCGCGACCCGACCCGCGTGAGCGGCGCCCCATGAGGGCACACGGGGGTCAGAGCCGCCTCCCGGGTGCCGTTCGGAGGTCGGCCATGCAGATTCCGCCGTTCTTTCCGCTCTCTCCGCTCCTGCCTCCACTGCTGCGCCAGGTGAGCCGCGTACGCGAGGTGACGACACCCCCGGCCGCCCTGCTCCGCGCCAGCGCGATCGATCTGGCCATCCTCACCGGCCATCTCGTCCTTTACCCGGCCGGGATCGTCCAGGAGCGCCGCGCCGCCCCGCTGTCGCCCGAAACCCCTCAGCTCCCCACCGAGGGCCGCGCCCGGCCCCCCGTCGTGCTGCTCCACGGCCTCGTCGACAACCGCTCCGTCTTCGTGATGCTGCGCCGCTCCCTCTCCCGGCACGGCTGGACACGTCTGATCTCGCTCAACTACTCGCCGTTGACGTTCGACATCCGGACGGCCGCCGAGCTGCTCAGCCGGCACATCGAGGAGATCTGCGTCCGGACCGGCCACAGTCAGGTCGATGTGGTGGGGCACAGCCTGGGCGGTCTGATCGCCCGGTACTACGCGCAGCGTCTGGGCGGCGACACCCGGATTCGTATCCTGGTCACGCTCGGTACGCCCCACGAGGGCACCACCGCCGTGCCGCTGGCGGACGCCCACCCCGTGGTGCGCCAGATGCGGCCGGGATCCGCCCTGATCGAGGAGCTGAGGCTGCCCGCGCCCGGCTGCCGTACCCGGTTCGTGAGCTTCTGGAGCGATCTCGACCAGCTCATGGACCCGGTGGAGGCGGCGCGTATCAGCCATCCCGATCTCCTCACACAGAACGTGCATGTGGGCGGTCTCGGCCATCTCACCCTGCCGGTTCACCCCTCGGTCGCGGCCGGTGTACGGCATGTACTCGAATCGGGATTCCTGCCCGATCTCGGTTCAGGCGGCGAACCCGACGGGGATTCCGCGGCCGACGGACCGGCGTCCGTCGCCTGAGCCCCACCCGAGTTCCACCTGCCCCCGACCGAGCCCTCGGACCACACCCTCAGGTCGAGCCCTCGGACCGGACCGGCACTCGAACACCCTTCGAACGTACGGCCAAGCCTGTGCCCGCAGTCCGCCGAAACACGGCCGAATGCCCGTTTCCGCGAATCCCAAAACCTGCGGAAGATTGTCGCCGTCGCATACCGCCGGGTACAGTCGCGGCCACTGCTTTCCCTCTGGGGGTCCTCTCCACTCAGGACCGGTTTTCCCCAGACCCTGGTTCTGCTGCCGAGGCGAGAGAGAAGTTGGTGAACGACCAGCACGCCCACGCCGGGTACGCCGCATTTGACGGTTACCAGACCGGCAGCTACGCGACCGACCCGCTCTTCGGCTCCCTGCCGGGCGGCTATGAAGGCGCTCCGGCCCCCAGCGGGCCGTACGAGACGCAGTACGACGCCGGAGCCCAGTGGGACGGCGGCGCGCAGCAGCACCAGACGGCCGGATACGACGCGTACGCCACGCCGCAGTACGACACGAGCGGCCAGTGGGCGAATGTCACCACCAGCGGCACCGGCTACCAGCCGTCGGCGGATTACCAGCAGCCGGCGGACTATCAGCCGTCGATGGGCGTCCCCGCCCCGGCGGCCGAGCCGGACATGACCGGCCAGTGGGACGCCGACGCCTGGAGCCAGGCGAACCAGCTCAACGGGACCGGCCACCCGGGGCAGTTCGAGGATGCAACGTTCGGATACGACGCTTCGGGCGGGACCACGACGGCGCCGTTCGACCCGGCGCGGCAGGCCGCGCAGTTCGAGACCGCACCGTTCGACCCCGAGCAGTTCACGGCCGCCCCCGTCGGATACGAACCGACCGCGGTGTGGATGGCGCCCTCGTTCGACACCGACGCGTACGACGCCACCGCGTGGAACTCGGCGGACACGACGGCCGATCCGGAGCGGGGCCAGTACGACGCGGAGGGGCAGTACACCCCGGACGGTCAGTACGGCACCGATGGCCGGTACGGCACGGACGGCCAGTACGACGCCGACGGCGGGTACGGCACGAAGGCCCCGTACGACCCCGACCAGTTCGACCCCGACGCCGAGTACGGCGCCCCCGGGCCCGAGCCCGAACCCGTCGACGGCTTCGAGGCGGAGCCCGGTTACGAGGCCGACGACCGCGACGGCCCGCGGACCGGGGCGGACGCCGACACCGAGTTCGACCCCGGGGTCGACTCGCTGCACATGGCCCCGACCATGACCGTGCCCGCCATAACCGTGACGCCCGTGACCCCTCGCCCGGTACGCCGGGCAGGCGGGGGTGGGAACGGCAGCCGTGGCCGCCGCCGTACCCCCGCCAAGCGCTCCGCGCTCCTCACCGTCGCCGTACCCTCCGTCTGTGTGATGGGCGTCGCCGGTATCGCCGCCGCCTCCGTCGGCGGCCTCGGCGCGGAGGAGACCCAGGACGACACCAAGACCACGGCGACGGCCGCCGATCCCGGCTCCGTGAAGCCCGTCGCCGCGAACAACAAGCTGGACACCCAGCTCGCCGCCCTCAGTGCCGACGCCCGTGACTTCGGCGACCGCGCCAGCCGTACGCAGGAGCGCATCGACCTCAAGGAGCGGCAGGAGGCGGAGCGGAAGCAGCGCGCGGCCGAAGCAGCCCGCAAGGAGGCCCTGCGCCCCAAGTTCGCCCTTCCCGTGGCCATGCACGGCCTCAGCGCGTACTACGGCCAGGCCGGCGTCAACTGGATGTCCGTACACACCGGGATCGACTTCCCCGTCTCGTACGGCACACCGGTGATGGCCGCGACCGACGGCACCGTACGCACGCAGTACAACAGCGCCTACGGCAATATGGCGATCGTGACCGCGGCCGACGGCACCGAGACGTGGTACTGCCATCTCAGCAGCACGAAGATCCGCTCCGGTACGGTCAAGGCCGGTGATGTGATCGCCTATTCGGGGAACTCGGGCAACTCCACCGGTCCCCACCTGCACTTCGAGGTACGTCCCGGTGGCGGCTCGGCGATAGACCCGCTGTCCTGGCTCCGCAGCCACGGCCTCGACCCCACCTAGGCACAGGGCACGAAACACAGAGCACGAAGCCCCTCGGTTCTCCGTACCGAGGGGCTTTCCGCTTTCCGCCCACCAGGGCCCGAGCCAGGCCCGGCCCGCCAGGACCGGACCAGGGCCTAGAGCTTCTCCACCGGCGCGTACCGCAGCAGCAGCCGCTTGGGCTTGGTGTCCCCGAAGTCGACCGTCGCCTGGGTGTCCGCGCCCGTCCCCGTCACCGCCGTCACCGTGCCCAGACCGAACTGGTCGTGCGTGACACGGTCGCCGACCGCCAGCGAGATCACCGGCCGGTCGGTCGTACGCCGTGTGGCGAAGCCCGAAGGGCCGCCGGACCTGGTGCGCGAGGATCCGGAACCGGAGCCGGAACCCGAGGCCGCCGACAGCGAGGACGCGATCCCGGACGTCGGACCCGCCGGGATCTGCGCTCCGGTCCGCTTCCACTCCAGATGGTGGCCCGGGATCTCCTCCAGGAACCGTGACGGCGGGTTGTACGAGGGCTGCCCCCAGGCGCTCCGCATCGACGAACGCGTCAGATAGAGCCGCTCGCGGGCGCGCGTGATACCGACATACGCCAGTCGCCGCTCCTCCTCCAGCTCCTTCGTCTGGCCGAGGGCGCGCATGTGCGGGAAGACGCCGTCCTCCATGCCTGACAGGAACACCACGGGGAACTCAAGGCCCTTCGCGGTGTGCAGGGTCATCAGCGTGATGACGCCGGAGCCGTCCTCGTCCTCGTCGGGGATCTGGTCGGAGTCGGCGACGAGGGCCACCTGCTCCAGGAATTCGGCGAGCGTGCCGGTCGCGGTACCGCCGCCGGCACCCACCGCGCCGCCACCAGCGGCCCCGGCGGCCGCCGCACCGGCCTCGACATCCCCGGCCACCGCTTCCCCGGCACCCGTACCCCCCGCGGCCACCGCACCGGCGTCCGCGTCCGCGCCGTCGCCCGTCGCCCCGGCGGCCTGCGCGCGCGCCTGCTCGAACTCCAGCGCCACCGCCGCCAGTTCCTGGAGGTTCTCGATACGGGTCTCGTCCTGTGGATCGGTCGAAGCCTGAAGCTCCGCCAGATAACCGGTCCGTTCGAACACGGCCTCCAGCACCGTCGCGGGCCCGGCGCCCGATTCGACGACCGTACTCAGCTCCTCCATCAGCGTGTTGAAGCGCTTCACGGCGTTGGCGGAGCGGGCCGCCATGCCGTACGCCTCGTCCACCCGGCGCAGCGCCTGCGGGAAGGTGATCTTCTCCCGCAGCGCGAGGGCGTCGATCATGGCCTCCGCGCGGTCCCCGATACCGCGCTTGGGCACATTGAGGATGCGGCGCAGCGGGACGTTGTCCTCCGGGTTGGCCAGCACCCGCAGATAGGCCAGCACATCGCGGACCTCCTTGCGCTCGTAGAAGCGCACTCCGCCGACGACCTTGTACGGCAGGCCGACCCGGATGAAGATCTCCTCGAAGACACGCGACTGCGCGTTCGTCCGGTAGAAGACCGCGAC
Source organism: Streptomyces sp. NPDC055025 (assembly GCF_053608565.1). NCBI lineage: Bacteria > Bacillati > Actinomycetota > Actinomycetes > Kitasatosporales > Streptomycetaceae > Streptomyces > Streptomyces sp. NPDC055025. The sequence goes on along the minus strand of NZ_JBSGVS010000063.1, from coordinate 46,483 downwards.
ATCACCCGCCTTGGCCTCACCCGCGTCCGTCAGCCGGTCGATCTCGTCGGCGACGAACTGCGCCTCGTCGTGCTCGGTGTCCGCGACATAGCCGACGATCTGGGCACCGGCGCCGGCCTTGGTCCACAGATTCTTCGGGCGGCGGCTCTCGTTCCGCTCGATGACCGCGTTGGCGGCGCTGAGGATCGTCTGCGTGGAGCGGTAGTTCTGCTCCAGCAAAATCGTGGTCGCGTCCGGATAGTCCTCCTCGAACTGGAGGATGTTACGGATAGTGGCGCCGCGGAAGGCGTAGATCGACTGGTCCGCGTCTCCGACGACACACAGCTCCGCCGGGTCCTGGTCCTCGCCGGAAGGGCCCACCAGCTCGCGTACGAGCGTGTACTGGGCGTGGTTCGTGTCCTGGTACTCGTCCACCAGCACATGGCGGAAGCGCCGCCTGTAGTGCTCGGCCACGTCGGGGAACGCCTGAAGCAGATGGACGGTGGTCATGATGATGTCGTCGAAGTCGAGGGCGTTGGCCTCGCGCAGCCGTGCCTGGTACATCCGGTACGCCTCGGCGAGCGTCTTCTCGAAGCCGTCGGATGCCTGGTCGGCGAAGGTCTCCTCGTCGATCAGCTCATTCTTCAGATTGGAGATCTTGGCGCTGAAGGACTTCGGCGGATAGCGCTTGGGATCGAGGTCCAGATCACGGCAGACCAGGGCCATGAGCCGCTTGGAGTCGGCGGCGTCGTAGATCGAGAACGACGAGGTGAAGCCGAGCCGCTTGGACTCGCGCCGCAGGATCCGTACACAGGCGCTGTGGAAGGTCATCACCCACATGGCACCGGCGCGCGGTCCGACGAGCTGCTCGACCCGCTCCTTCATCTCGCCCGCGGCCTTGTTGGTGAAGGTGATCGCCAGTATCTCGCCGGGGTGAACGGCGCGGTTGCCCAGCAGATACGCGATCCGGTGGGTCAGGACCCGGGTCTTCCCCGAGCCGGCCCCGGCCACGATGAGCAGGGGCGATCCCCTGTGCGCAACGGCCGCGCGCTGTTCCTCGTTCAACCCTTCGAGCAGCGCGGCGGGGTCCACGACCGTACGCGGGGAGCCGCCGCGGTGATACGGATCGCGCGCCGGCGGTGCGTCGAACGCGCCGCCGAAAAGATCGTCGGGCACCGCCTCCCGGGCATGCTCGTCGTGGTCCTCGGGCGGCGGTGGGTGCTCGTCGCCGGAGGGCTGGAGGTCCGCCAGGAAACTGTCGTCAAAGAGGCTGCTCATCGCTCTCCGAGTCTAGGCCGCCGGACTGACAGCCCGCGCCTGCTCGGAAAATCGGGAAGTCCCCGTCCGGTCACACAGTGCGACGAAAACCCCTGCCCAGGCCCCTGCCGACCCCCCGGAAACACTTTCCCCCGTCGCATGAGCAAATGGTCACGGAAATGTATCGGGCATATCGGCCATCGTCCTTCACATGAGGACCACACTTTGGCTAGCGTGCTCGGTCAGGCACCCCGTACCCCCGAAGGCGACCCGCGCCGAGCGGGCGGCCTATGCCGAAATCGGACATTCCATAGGGAAGTTCGACGGAAGGAGATGCTGGCCTTGGCGTCGCATCGCAAGTCGCGCACCCGTAGCGGAGTACGCACCAACTCCCCCGCCGTCGGGATCACGACGGCCGCCCTCGCTTCGGTCACGCTGCTCTCGGCGCAGAGCGCGAACGCCGCGCCCACCGAACCCCGGCCGTCCGTCGAAGAGGTGCAGAAGAAGGTCGACGATCTGTACCGCCAGGCCGGCGGCGCCACCCAGCAGTACAACAAGGCGAAGGAAGCCACGGAGAAGCAGAAGCGCGCCGTGAGCCGGGTGCTGGACGAGGTCGCCAAGCGCGCGGACAAGCTGAACGAGGCCCGCCGTACGCTGGGCAGCTTCGCGGCCGAGCAGTACCGCGAGGGCGGGCTCACCCAGACCGCCGCCCTGCTGTTCTCCGACAGCCCGCAGGCGTACTTCGAGCAGACGCAGATGATGGACCGGCTGTCGGACCGTCAGAGCGCCGTCCTCGCCGACTACCAGGCGCAGCAGGCCGCGGCGGCGAAGGAGCGGGCGGAGGCGACGAAGAGCCTGGAGTCGCTCACCGAGTCGCAGGCCACGCTGCGGACCAGCAAGGAGAACGTACAGAAGAAGCTCGGGACGGCCCGTGCGCTGCTGTCGCGGCTGACCGCGGCGGAGCAGGAGCGGCTGGCGGCGCTGGAGCGCAAGAAGGAAGAGGAGGCCCGCCGGAAGGCGGAGGCGAAGGCCAAGGAGGAGGCCCGCGCCCAGGCGGAGGCCGAGCGCACGCGCGAGCGGGAGCAGGCCGAGTCCCCGGCGACCGGTACGGGCGCGGGTACGGATTCGGGCACGGGAACGGGCTCCGGAACCGGGTCTGGAACCGGGTCCGGGTCCGCCGACAGCGGTTACGCCACCAAGGCCGCGAAGGTGCTCGCCTTCGCGCGCGCGCAGATAGGCAAGCCGTACGTCTGGGGCGCGTCGGGCCCCAGTTCGTACGACTGCTCGGGCCTGACCCAGGCCGCCTGGCGGGAGGCGGGCGTGCAACTGCCGCGCACCACCTGGGAGCAGGTCGAGGCCGGCACGCGCGTCGCCACGGGGGATCTGCTCCCCGGCGATCTGGTCTTCTTCTACGACGACATCAGCCATGTCGGCATCTACATAGGCGACGGCATGATGATCCACGCCCCCAAGCCGGGCGCGAACGTCCGCGAGGAGTCGATCTACTACATGCCGATCTACGGGAGCGTCCGCCCGGCCTGATCGGTTCCACGCGCCCGATCCGACCGATCCACCCGATCCGTCCGATCCATGACGGAACGTGCGACGCGGAAGCCCACGTCGTCGACCTGGTAGCTCGGGTGGCTGCGCCGGCGGGCGGAGGCCCGGCAGCTCCAGTGCTCGTCGAACCAGCCACCGCCACGCAGCACCCGGTAGGTGCCGTAGACCTCGGCGTCGTAGACGTCCCAGCACCAGTCCCAGACGTTGCCGAGCATGTCGTGAAAGCCCCACGGGTTGGCGCGCTTGCCGCCCACGTCGTGGACGCGCCCGTGCGAGTTGTCGCGGTACCACGCGATCTCGTCGAGCGGCCCGTAACCCGGGCCGCTCGTACCGGCCCGGCAGGCGTGCTCCCACTCGGCCTCGGTCGGCAGCCGGTAGCCGTCGGCGGAGGCGTCCCACTCGACGTCCTCGCCGTCGCCCTCACCCTCACCCTCGGCGCCGGTGTGGAGGCGGTAGACGGGTGTGAACCCGTCGTTCAGGGACAGGGCGTTGCAGAACCGGACCGCGCCCCACCAGGAGACGCTCTCGACGGGCAACCGGTCCCCCTGGGCGGTGCCGGGCCGCTCGCCGGTGATCCGCGCGTACAGCGCCCGGGTGACCGGGAACGCCGCGAGCCGGTAGGGCGCGAGCTCGACCGTCCAGCTTCGCCGTGTCCGCCGGTCCGACAGGGTCACCCGCCCCGGCGGGACGGTGATCATCTTGGTCGCCGCGCTCGTACTCCCGTCGCTCACGGCACTCCCCGCACTCACGGCACTCGCGTCCACGCCGTCAGGTCCGGACCGTGGCGATGAGGATGTTGATGGGTACGTCCATGGCCGGAGCCTAACGGGGGCCATATCACCTCTCCGAGGTGAGGTGGGGCTCTCTTTCCCTTTCGGCCGGGTCGGACCGGAAGGGCACCGTTCCGTCCGGATCGCGCTGATCACAAAGCGCTTCGGAAGCTTCACCTCCAGCCAATAGCGGCCATGCCGACACCGGGCTGTGACCTTGCGCCATAGCGTCCCCTTCCAGGCGGTCGACTCGTACCGCCGGGCCCGGACCGTACGGGCCCGAGGAACCCCGGAACCCAGGAACCCAAGGAAGTGGACGCCCTCGTGGCAGCGCACCGAAAACCCAAGCAGCGCCGGCTCACCGGCCCGATCGGCCGCACCGCCCTCACCCTCGCCCTCGCCGGCGCCGCGACCGCCACCGCCTCGGGCGCTCCCGCGCACGCGGAGCCCCAGCTCACCCCCGCCCAGGTCAAGGCCGAGATCGACAGCCTGTACGAGCAGGCCGAGGTCGCCACCGAGCGGTACAACGGGGCGAAGGAGAAGGCGGACGAGGCACGGGCCTCGCTGGCGCGGCTGCGTGACGAGGCCACCCGCAGGACGGACCGGCTCAACGTCTCACGCAACGCGCTCGGCTCGATCGCCACCGCGCAGTACCGCACGGGCGGCCTCGACCCCGCCGTGCAGCTCGCGCTCAGCTCCCGGCCCGACGACTTCCTCGAACGCGCCGGACTGGCCGAACGCGCCGGAGCCCGTCAGGCCGCCATGGCCGCCGGGATCCGCAAGGAACTCGCCGCGATCGCCCAGCTCCGCAGCCGGGCCGACGGACGGCTCGACGAGCTCGGGGCCCGCCGGTCGGAGCTGGCCCGCCACAAGTCCACCATCGAGGCGAAGCTCGACTCCGCCCGGCGGCTTCTGGACCGGCTGGACCCCGCGCGGCGCGCCGGGTACGGCGAGGACGGCGGGACGGGCCCGTACGGTCCTGGCGGGACGGGTCCGTACGGGCCTGGCGGGGCGGCCGGCAGCGCGGTGGGGGTGCCGGACTCCCGCGCGGCGGCGGCCGTCGCCTTCGCGTACGGGGCGATCGGCAAGCCGTACGTCTGGGGCGCGACCGGGCCCGGTTCCTTCGACTGCTCGGGGCTGACCCAGGCCGCCTGGCGCGCGGCGGGCGTATCCCTTCCCCGTACCACGTACACACAGATCAACGCGGGACAGCGCGTCACACGCGACCGGCTCGCCCCGGGTGATCTCGTGTTCTTCTTCTCCGGTGTCAGCCATGTCGGGATCTATGTCGGCGGGGGGCAGATGATCCATGCCCCGCGCCCCGGCTCGGCGGTGCGGCTGGCGCCGATCGACCAGATGCCGTTCGCGGGAGCCGCCCGGCCCGCGTAACCGGGACGCCCACGCGATCAGGACCCTCGCGCAACCGGGACGCCCACGTGATGAGGACGCCCGCGTACCGGGCAGGGCCGCACGGCTGATCCGGACGGGCCGACGCGTAACCAGGACGGACCTTCCGGGGTGCCCCGCCCCCTCCTTCACGCCACGATGAGCAGCAGTATTCCGTCGGCCGTGAAAGGGAAGCCGTGAGACGAGCCACCGCCGTCAGCGCGTCCGTCCTCACCGTCGGCGCGCTCTTCGTCCTGGCCCCCGTCGGCGTCACGCCCGAGGGTTGCGGCGATCTCTCCAACGGGCGGCTCTGCATCGAGGGCCCGATCGGTGGTACGGGCCGGTTCACCACGTGGTACGTCCAGCACGCGGACCGGCCCGGCACCACCGTACGCCTCGGCTATCAGCGCAAGGACGACCGGATCGTCGCGTTCCCCGGCTGGTTCGGGACCCAGCGCACCCAGGGCGGGCGGGCCGAGCTGAGCGGCACGCTCAAGACCGCGCCGGGGGAGTGCGTACGCGGCCTGCTGGAGCACGGGGACAGGACGTACGTCACCGAGTGGCACTGCTCGTAGGCGCAGGCGTACGGCGCCCCCAGGCGGCGTCCCCGTCAGACCAGCCTGCGCGCCGTCTCAGACCAGCCTGCGCGCCGTCGCCCATCGCGTCAGCTCATGCCGGTTGGAGAGCTGGAGCTTCCTGAGGACCGCCGAGACATGCGACTCCACGGTCTTCACCGAGATGAAGAGCTGCTTGGCGATCTCCTTGTACGCGTATCCCCGCGCGATCAGCCGCAGCACCTCACGCTCCCGCTGGGTGAGCCGGTCCAGGTCCTCGTCCACCGGCGGCGCGTCCGTCGATGCGAACGCGTCGAGGACGAAGCCGGCCAGCCGGGGCGAGAAGACCGCGTCGCCCTCCTGCACCCGGAAGATCGAGTCGACCAGATCGGTGCCGGTGATCGTCTTGGTGACATAGCCCCGGGCACCGCCCCTGATCACCCCGATGACATCCTCGGCGGCGTCGGAGACCGACAGCGCCAGGAAGCGCACCGGATTCTCGCCCGCGACCATCAGCGGCGCGCAGCGGCGCAGCACTTCCACACCGCCACCGCCCGGCAGATGGACGTCGAGCAGCACCACCTCGGGGCGGGTCGCCGTGATCACGGTGACCGCCTGGTCCACATCGGCCGCCTCACCGACGACCTCGACACCGGTCTGTTCGGTGCGGCCGATCTCCGCCTGCACACCGGTACGGAACATCCGGTGGTCGTCGACGAGCACGACCCGTACACGACGGCCGTCCCCGGCCCGGCCCCCGCCGCTGTCCGCCGGATTGCCCTCGGCCTGTACGCCCTCGCTCATGGTCTCTGCCCCTCGTCCTGGTAGTGGTCGCCGCGCGGGACACGGGTCATCCGTCCGCCCGCTCCATCTCCAGCTCGACCTCGGTGCCGCCGCCCGGCACCGAACGCAGCCGCGCCGTCCCGCCGTTGCGCTGCATCCGGCCGATGATCGACTCCCGTACGCCCATCCGGTCGGCCGGCACCGCGTCCAGGTCGAACCCGGGGCCGCGGTCCCTTACGGAGAGGAAGACCGTACGGCCCTCCACCTCCGCGAAGACCTGCACCGCGCCCCCATCGCCACCGTACTTGGCGGCGTTGACCATCGCCTCGCGTGCGGCCTGCATCTGTGCCGCCAGTTTCTCGTCGAGCGGGCAGTCGCCGACGACCACGACCTCGATCGGCACCCCGTGGTAGTCCTCCACCTCGGCCGCCGTCCGCTTCACCGCCTCGGCGAGGGTGGTGGGCTCGTCCTCCTCGTCCTTGCCCCGGCCCTCCGGCCTGTAGAGCCAGGCGCGCAGCTCACGTTCCTGGGCGCGGGCGAGTCTGCGGACCTCGCCCGGCTCGTCGGCATTGCGCTGTATCAGCGTGAGGGTGTGCAGTACGGAGTCATGGACATGCGCGGCGACCTCGGCGCGCTCCTGGGCGCGGATGCGCATCAGGCGCTCCTCCGAGAGGTCCTGTGTCATCCGTACGAGCCAGGGCCCGGCGAGCAGCGCGACCCCGGCGACGACGGCGATGGCACCGGTCAGCACGTTGCCGAGCTGGGCCGCCGAGCCGCGCACCACCATGAAGACGGCGAGGCCCAGACCGACCAGGGCGACTCCGGCGAGGGTGCGCGCGAGCTGGAACAGCCTCCGGCGGCGGCCGACCTCGGTCCAGCGGGCGCGGCGCGCGTTGTCCGCCTGACGCCAGACCAGGACGACGCCCGCGCCTGTCAGCAGCAGGGGCCAGATGTAGCGGTCGGCGTGGCTGCGGCCGAAACTGACGTTGCCGATGAAGACGCCGGCGCCGATCACCAGGGCTATCAGTGCGAAGATCTGGCCCTTGTCCGGCTTGCGGAGCCGGCGCCTGCCGTCGGGGCTGATCTCGAAGACGGAGCGGGACTCGACCGCCGTGCCGCCGACGCCGAGCGGGACGACGATCCAGAAGACGGCGTAGAGCAGCGCGCCGAGACCCTGGGAGAAGAAGAGACCGAGGAAGACGAGCCGTACCCAGACGACCGGCAGCCCGAGATGCCCGGCGAGACCGCGCGCCACACCGCCGAGAAGACGGCCGTCGGCGCTGCGGTACAGCTTGCGCGTCGGCGGCTCCTCCGGCACCGGGGCACGGGCGGCGGAGGGCGCGGTGGGGCGGGGCGGGGCGGCTGGCATGCCTTCGATGGTCACATGGCGGGGTGTGGGGGGACATCAGGGTCGGACCCCTGAGGCGACCCTGATGCCGTATCGGTCCCGTATCCCGGCCGTAACGGTCCCGGATCTCGGGGGCCGTAACGGGTCCGGACCCCGGCAGTCGCGGCGGTGCCGGACCTCAGGGGTGTTCAGGGGTGTGACGTCAGGGGTGTGACGCTCCGCACGCCGTGGAGGGCGCGGGAAGGTTCCTGCGGGGACTCGTCCCTCCGGAACGGCGCACACGCAAACGTCCATGATCCCCGAAGCCACCCCGGGACCAATATCAGGGTGAGCCCAGGGTCGGGATGGCTGGAGGCGCGGGACACGGACCGTCACCATGGACATATGACCCAGCCGTCGGCCCCGCCGCCTTCCGCGTCGGCCGCCGCGCCGCCCCCGGCGTCCGCTTCCGCAGCCGCCCCGGGCTCCGCGCAGCCGCCTCTCGCGCCTCCCCAGCTTCAGCGCAGCCCGCGCCAGAAGGTGTTCGCCGGTGTGTGCGGCGGGCTCGGGCGGTATTGCGACGTGGATCCGGTGATCTTCCGGATCGTCGTCGGGGTGCTCACGGTCACCGGCGGGATCGGGCTGATCTTCTACGGCTTCGCGTGGCTGCTGATCCCGCTGGACGGCGAGGAGGAGAACGAGGCCCGCAGACTGCTGTCGGGACGGGTCGACGGGGCTTCGCTGATCGCCGTGCTGCTCGCGATGATCGGCTGCGGGCTGTTCCTGTCCATGCTGGGCAATGACGGCACCCTCGGCTTCGCCGCCATGCTGTCGCTCGCCGTCGGGGGCTCCGCCGTGTGGTCGCAGCGTCGCCGGGCCGCCGCGCCCGACGGGGCGGCCCTCGACCCCGTGACGGCGCAGGCCGTGGCGGAGGCCCCTCCGGAGACGATGGCGCCGCCGATACCCGGCATCCACTCGTGGTGGCGTGACCCGATAGTCAAGGACGGCACCACGGGCCCGGCCGTGGGCATCTATCTGTGGGGCCCTGAGGACAGCGGGAGCGGCGCGGACCAGTCGTGGCACCGCTCGGCCACCTCCACGCGCCCGGCGCGCCCCGAGGGGCCGCACGGGATCGGCGGCAGCATCCTGCTGCTCGCGCTCATCGCGGGCGGGCTCGGCACGGGCCTGTCGTGGGAGAGCCGGCCGTTCGGTACGAGCGTCGAGACGGGACTGGCCTGCGCGCTCGCGGTCTTCGGGATCGGTCTCGCGGTCAGCGCTTTCCTGGGCCGCACCGGTGTCGGAACGATCTTCCTGACGGTGGTCACCGCCGGGCTGCTCGCGGGCGCGTCGGCCGTTCCGAAGAACATCACCACGGAGTGGGGCCGCCAGCACTGGACGCCCGTCTCGGTCGCCGCGGTGCAGCCTCGGTACGAGCTGGGCTCGGGCGTCGGCACACTCGATCTGTCCGGGCTCTCCGTACCCGAGGGCCGCACCGTCAGTACGTCCGCAGAGGTGGGCGCCGGGCAGCTCAAGGTCGTCGTACCGCGAGGAGTGACCGTGAGACTGCGTGCCCAGGCGGGGCTCGGGGACGTCCGGCTGCCGGGAGACCCGCCGAACGATGTGGACATCGCCCCGGACCGGTCCCGGCAGCGCACGCTGACCCCGCGCGCGGGGTCGGCCCCGTCCGGAACGCTGGATCTGGAGCTGGAAGTCGGCCTCGGCCAGGTGGAGGTGACCCGTGCTGCGTCATGAGATCCGTCCCGGCCGGCTGATCGCGGGACTGGCGGTGCTGGGCGCGGCGGTCGCGTACGCCGGTGACGCGGCGGGCTCCTGGCACACGCCGTGGTACGCCGCGTTCCCGGTGGTCTTCGGCGGTCTCTTCCTGGCCTCCCTCGTCTCCGCAGCCGACTACCTCATACGTCGCCGCCGGTCGGCCAGGAGAGCGTCCAGGGAGAGGACAGGGGCGCCGGCGAGCACCAGCGGCAGCCAGGCCATCAGATAGGCGAGGTCGTTGCCGTAGTAGTACGGGTCGCTCTGCCAGCTCACGGTCAGCCACAGGCTCAGCGAGATGAGGGCACCGCCGAACGCGGCGAGCCGGGCCAGCACTCCGAAGAGCGTGCCCAGGCCGACGGCGAGTTCACCGATGGCGATGGCGTACCCGAACCCCGAGGGGCTCTTGAGCGCGAGATCGACCAGCGCGGGGATGGCCGAGCTGTCCCGGACCCCCCGCATCAGCTCGCCGACCGACCCCGGGCCGGTCGCCGAGAAGAATCCGCCCTGGGTCAGTTTGTCGATTCCCGCGTAGATGAAGGTGACGCCGAGGAAGATCCGCAACGGCAGCAGGGCGAAGCGTGTGGCGTTCTCCCGCCAGCCGCGCCGCTCACCGCCGACCTGTCCATAGGTGTCCGTCCGGTAGCCATACGTCATCGCCGGTCCGCCTCTCCCTGTCCCACGCCGCTGCCACGGGAGCCGCTGCTCCCGTGTGCCCTTGCCCATGCATACGGATACGACCCGTCCGGCGCTCAGTGAATCAGCCGCCGCACCTCAGAAACCGGCCATGCCTGTGAAGGGTTTGAACAACAGCGCTTGAGATACGTACCGATGCGGTCAGTCCATGACCTCGACGATCACGCGGTTGGTCTCCACTCCCGCCGCGGTCACGACCTGCACCTCGACGGAACCCGGCTCCACATCGACCGGTACGGGCACGGTGAGACAGGTGTCCGACGGGTTGGCGAAGCCGCCGGGCACGGGCACCAGCGGTACATGCACATGGACGGAGCCGATCCGCACGACCATCCGGGCCAGCCGGTCCGGGGTGCCCGCGCCGGGGGGCACGAAACCGGCGCCGCGGATCTCGATGTCGTCGCCGGTACGGATGGGGGCGTCCAGGTCGCCCGCCTCCCTGGCCCGTACCACCGACAGGACGAGGGGCCGCCCGCCCTCCGCGTACTTGCCCGCGAAGTAGGTGGCGGCGGAGACCGCGACCAGCAGGGCCAGCGCCCAGGGCAGATCGGGAAGTTGCTCGGGCCGCCGGGCCAGACGGACACCGGAGAAGAGGAGCGCCACGACATTGACCACCGCGTACTGCACATCGGTGAAGCTGCCGCGCCCGCCGTCGTCGCAGAGCAGATCGGCCAGCCGCGGGCGTTCGGCGCGTACCTTCTGGAGCCGCTGGGCCAGTACGCGTACGGACACCACCCGGCGGACGACCACGGCGATCCCGCACACCACGGCCAGGACCGTCACCATGCCCGCGCCCCGGGCCAGATCGAGCCCGGCGATCAGTTCGTCGCGCCGGGCGTGCCCGGAGGCGCCCGCGAGCTGGAGGGCGAGCACGAGCACGGAGAAGACGACGAGCAGCACCCAGGCGGAGGCGATGGTCCGTGAGGTGGACAGCCGGTTGTCCTCGCCGATCAGCGGTGCGAGCAGTCCGCCACGGGCACGGTGGAGCCGGGCCGCGACGGTCAGCAGCCCCGCGACGACGAGCGCGGCGACCAGTCCGGCCGTACGGGCGGCGCTCCAGCCGGCCCCGATCGCGGTCGCGGTCTGTGCCAGCGCGAGCGCCACGACCGCGCCCCACACCACCAGCAGCGTGTGCCGCCAGACGGAGTGCAGCCAGGCGTCGCCCGCCTCGCGGCTGCGATCGGCCACCGCCCGCGCGGACTGGGTGAGTTCGTCCGAGACCCACTGGCGGGAGGCCCCCACGGAGTGCGCGACCGCGACCGGCAGCCCGTGCCCCGCGGCCAGTTCGTCCCGCTTCGCCAGGAACGCGGCCACGGCACGCCGATGCCCCTCGCGCGCTCCGTGCGGGCAGTCGCCGCACGTACAGCCCCCGCCGTGCACGCCCTCTCTTGCCACTTGCACAGCCACGCCGAATGCCGCCTTCCCCGCCCCGCCCACGAACTTCCTTGCTACGCCTGGGAATTGTGCCGTACAGAGTGAGGTACGCGCGCAATCGGTCCGGCCGTGGCCGCCACCGCCCGCGCGGTCACTCCCACTCGATGGTGCCCGGCGGCTTGCTCGTCACATCGAGGACCACGCGGTTCACATCCGCGACCTCGTTGGTGATCCGGGTGGAGATCCGGGCCAGCACGTCGTACGGCATCCGTGTCCAGTCCGCGGTCATCGCGTCCTCGGACGAGACGGGGCGCAGCACGATCGGATGACCGTACGACCGTCCGTCGCCCTGGACGCCGACGGACCGTACATCCGCGAGCAGGACCACCGGGCACTGCCAGATGTCACGGTCGAGACCGGCCGCGGTCAGCTCCTCGCGGGCGATCGCGTCCGCCTCGCGCAGCAGGTCGAGGCGCTCGCGCGTGACCTCGCCGACGATACGGATACCGAGCCCGGGGCCGGGGAAGGGCTGGCGGTGGACGATCTCGTCCGGCAGGCCCAGCTCCTGGCCGACCATCCGGACCTCGTCCTTGAAGAGCTGCCGCAGCGGCTCGACGAGCTCGAACTCGATGTCGTCGGGAAGCCCGCCGACATTGTGGTGGGACTTGATGTTGGCGGTGCCGGTGCCGCCGCCCGACTCGACGACGTCCGGGTAGAGCGTGCCCTGTACGAGGAAGGCGACGTCCTCGCCCTCCGCGCCCGCCTCGGCGACGATCTCGGCCTGGGCCTGCTCGAAGACCCGGATGAACTCACGGCCGATGATCTTCCGCTTCTGCTCGGGGTCGGAGACCCCGGCCAGCGCGGCGAGGAAGCGCTCCTGCGCGTCGACGACCTTGAGCTGGACGCCCGTGGCGGCGACGAAGTCCTTCTCGACCTGCTCCGTCTCCCCCTTGCGCATCAGGCCGTGGTCGACATAGACGCAGGTGAGCTGGTCGCCGATGGCCCGCTGGACCAGCGCGGCGGCCACGGCCGAGTCCACGCCGCCCGACAGACCGCAGATGGCGCGCTTGGTGCCGACCCGCTCACGGACGAGGGCGATCTGCTCGTCCAGCACATTGGCGGTGGTCCAGGTCGGCTCGATACCGGCGCCCCGGTAGAGGAAGTGCTCCAGGACCTGCTGACCGTAGGTGGAGTGCATCACCTCGGGGTGGTGCTGGACTCCGTACAGCCTCTTCTCGTCGTTCTCGAAGGCCGCGACGGGCACGACGTCCGTGGACGCGGTGACGGTGAACCCGGCGGGCGCGGCGGAACAGGCGTCGCCGTGCGACATCCAGACCGCCTGCTCGGCCGGAGTGCCCTCGAAGAGGGTGGAACCGGTCTTGGAGACATGCAGCGGGGTACGGCCGTACTCACGCGCGCCCGTGTTGTCGACCGTCCCGCCGAGCGCGGTCGCCATGAGCTGGAAGCCGTAGCACATACCGAAGACCGGGACGCCGGCCTCGAAGAGCGCGCTGTCGACGCTGGGAGCCTTCTCCGCGTAGACGGAGGACGGACCGCCGGAGAGGATGACCGCCCTGGGCTTCTTCGCCAGCATCTCGGCCACGGGCATCGTGGACGGGACGATCTCGCTGTAGACCCGCGCCTCGCGGACGCGTCGGGCGATGAGCTGGGCGTACTGCGCACCGAAGTCGACGACGAGGACGACATCGGGGGCGGCGGCGGGGGGCGCTGCTGGCACGGGGGCGGCCTTCCGGCGTTACTTACATGGGTTCTGGTTGTCTCGATTCTAACGGGGAGCGACGACGGGCCGGGGCCGCCGATACGTCTCACCATCCGGCCCGCCTCGACCCGCGCGGGGGCGCCGGGTCCATACTGGCGGTATGCGCGAGCAGCAGACCTTCGTCTTTACCTATGGCACCGGCCCGTCCGGCTGCCATGGTCGCGCTGCTTGAACTGACACGCGACTTCCCAGGCGCCCCGGGCCGACAAGGCCCGGGGCGTCTGTCGCGTTCGGGGCCGTACGACCTTCGGGGCGCACCCCACTCCCGACAAGGACCCCGAGATGAAGACCACCTCCTCCTCAGCCACCTCCACCGCCACCTCAGCCGCCTCCACCGCCTCCTCGGCCGCTTCCACCGGCGCGCGTACGGACGAGGCCGCCACGCTGATCGGCGGCGCGCGGGAACGGATCGACGCGCTGGACGACCGGATCATCGGTCTCGTCCAGGAACGGATGGCGGTCTCGGCCGCCGTCCAGGACGCCCGGATCACCTCCGGGGGCCGCCGCGTCCATCTCTCCCGTGAGATGGAGATCCTCGGCCGCTACCGGGAGGCCCTCGGCAAGCCGGGCACGGCCCTGGCGATGACCCTGCTGGAGCTGGGCCGGGGCCGTATCTGACGTCCCGGGGCCGTATCTGAGTTCGGGTACGGCTCTCACCCGTACGGCGCGTGACCGGACCCGCGCGGGCCTCGTTGGACCAGGCATCCGCGCCACCCAGGGGCGGGCTCGCAGAGATGGCAGAGAACCACGCGTGGCCACCGCCGGGGCGTGCGACGTACCGCAGATACGTCGTGGGACCTCGTCCCGGCGTTCGTGACCGGTAGGCAGGGGACAGCAGCCCGGTCACCCCATGGCGGTCGGTCCCGGGGACGCCCGGACCGACCGCCCGGACCGACCGCCCGGCGAGCTTCGAAGCCGCTCCCCTCGGTCCTCGCCTCGGTCCTCGGCAGCTCGGTCCTCGGCGCTCGGCCGTCTGTTGACACATACGCGCGGCCGACGCATACGCACGGCCCGCCTGTGGACGCATGTACGACTACGACTGAACATGTGACACAGGCCACTTAAAGATTCTGTGAAGTCGGCTGCAACCATCGCCCCATGTCACGGGTCTTGCTTGCGTAATGACCGGCCTCACCTGTGACCTCCATATCCGGGAAGGCCCAACGACTCCGTACCGCGTCCGCGCGGTGCGCCGGACTTCGCTGAGGTCTTCATGAAGCTTCGCCGTGCCATGGCCGTCGCCGCCGCGACCGCCGTTATCGCGCCCGCCGCGCTCTTCTCGGCGCCGGCCGCGTCCGCGCACGGCAACGACACGGTCACCACGACCGAGTCACCCTCCGCGAGCCCTTCCGAGAGCACCACGTCTCCGGCCCCGGAGGACTCGGAGAGCGGCACGCCCTCGTCGGCTCCGCCGCTCGCCACGAGCGGCACGCCGTCGAGCCCGGCCGCCTCGGAGAGTTCCACGCCGGCTTCTTCCCCGCCCGCGACCGGGACCAGCGTTCCCGCCACTCCCGGCGCGAGCCCGAGCGACGAGCCGAGCGAGGGACCGGCGGGCTGCCTGGACGAGAACGGGGAGGTCATCTTCAGCAAGGACCTCCGGACCGGCGTCACCGGGCTGCCCGAGAAGATCGTCGCGGGCAGCGGCTTCCACGCCCTCAAGCTCAATGTCACGAACAAGAGCGACGAGGACTTCAAGCGCGTCGACTTCGGCGTCTTCGCGAGCCGGCTCGCCGACGAGGAGCCGGGCGAGGAGGCGAGCGGGGAGACGGGCCGGTATCTGGCGCTCCAGTTCAAGGACCCCGAGTCGGGCGTGTGGGAGGACATCTCCCTCGACGAGGAGGACGAGAACTACGGCTACGTCGGTTACACCGAGGTCAAGGCCAAGCAGTCGTACACCATCGATCTGCGGCTGAGCGTGGCCAAGTCGGCCCCGGCCGGTCCCGGTGTCGTCTTCAGCATCGGTCTGTACTCGGACGGCGACGGCAACTGCGTCATCGAGGACAACAACACCTTCTACGAGTTCGAGATCCTCGGCGCCGGTTCGGACCCGGGCGAGCCCAACGAGGCCGAGCCGCAGGAGGGTGGCAAGAAGCCGCTCCCCAAGCCCACGGGTGACAACGAGATCAAGCCGCAGGGCAGCCTGGCCGAGACCGGTTCGTCCTCGATGGTGCCCGTCATCGGTATGGCCGGCGCGATCGCGATCGTCGCCGGTGCCGGTGTGGTGTTCGCGCTGAGGCGCCGCCAGGGCAGCGCCGTCGCGTAACCGCGTACGGCCCGCATACACGCCAGAGGCGCTGCACTCGGAGGGGGGTGCAGCGCCTCTGGCGCGTCCGCCTCTGGCGCGTCCGCAGCGTCCAGGGCACCCAGGTCTACGGCATGCACGAGCGGGATATCCGCGGCCGCGATCCCCACGGCCGCGGCTCAGATCCGCTTCGGCGGGACCGCCGGTATGCCCAGGAACGGCAGCCTCAGCGCGCCGAACGCCTCCGCGGGAACCGCCGGGGACACCGGTTCGACCGGGTGGGGACGCGCATACGCCGCGCCCGCGCCCGTGCCCGCGCCCGTGCCCTGTTCGGGGCGGGGATCCGGCTCGCCCTTGTTCGGCCAGAAGAACATCGCGCGCTCGGCCTGTGCCGTGATCGTCAGGGACGGATTCACACCCGGATTCGCCGAGACCGCCGAGCCGTCGACCACCGAGATACCGGGGTGTCCGTACAGCCGGTGGTACGGGTCGATCACGCCCTCCCGCGCCGACGCCCCGATGACACACCCGCCCAGGAAGTGCGCGGTCAGCGGTGTCCCCAGCAGCTCACCGACATTGCTGCCCGCGAAGCCGTTGATCTCCTCGGCGATGAGCGTCGCGGCCCGGGTCGCCTCCGGTATCTGCTCGGGGTTGGGGGCGCCATGCCCCTGGCGCGCGGTGAGCAGGCCCTTTCCCGGTCCGCCCGGTCTGCGGTACGTCGTCAGCGAGTTGTCATGCGACTGCATGACCAGACCGATGATGGTCCGCTCCGACCAGCGGCGGTTGGAGAGCGAGCGGAGCAGCCACAGCGGGTGCCTCGCCGCGTTCCCGAGCCAGGCCCGTACGCGACGGTCGCTCACCGGGACCTGGACGATGGACAGCGCGCCCATCGCGTTGGAGCCCTTGCCGTAGCGGACCGGCTCGATATGCGTCGAGGCGTTCGGATGGACCGAGGACGTGATGGCGACGCCCCGGGTGAAGTCGGCCCTGGCCGCGCCGTGCCGCGCGCGGTAGCGCCGGTCGCCGGTCTGCGCGCCCACCAGCGCCTCGGAGTTGGTACGGGTCAGCTCGCCCAGCCGCGCGGAGACACGCGGCAGCAGGCCCCGGTCCCTCATCGTGTGCAGCAGGGTCTGCTTGCTGTACGCCGTACGGTCGCGGCCCCGCCGGCCCCGTCGGCGGCCCCACCGGCGGGCGTCCGTGGGGACGGTGGTCACGCGGAAGCCGCCCGCCTTCTCCGCCGCCTTCGCCTCCGCCCTCTCCCCCGTGTCCGTCTCCTCCTCCACCGCGATCACCGAGGTCATCGGGTGGATGACCGCCCCGGCCCGCTCGGCGAGATACAGGTAGTTCTCGTCGAGGGTGTTCTTCGCCCCGTGCCGGCACCCCGTCATGCACGCGCCGCACTCGGTGCAGGCCGTGCGCGAGGGCCCGGCCCCGCCGAAGTACGGATCGCCGACGGCCGCGCCCGGCTCGGCTCTCGCCGTACCGTCGGCGTCCTCACCGTCCCCGAAGAAGACACCGACCGGCGCCGGATGGAAGCTGTCGCCGACGCCCATCGCCTCGGCCGCCGCCTTGAGATGGACCTCCAGGACACCGACGCGGTATCCCTTCTCGGTCAGCCGCAGCGCGGAGACCGAGCCCCCGAAACCCGAACCGACCACGATCACGTCGTAGTCGTACTCGGCGTCGTGCCCAGCTCCGTTCCCGGCGTCGTACTCGGCGTCACCCTGATTCCCGGCATGGCTGTTCTGTCGCACTGCCTCTCCTCGTCGAGAACGACCGGTCGGGGACCACCGGCCGGGAACTACCGCAGCCCCAGCGCTTTCATGGCCCGCAGACCGCGGCTCATGAAGGCCGCGTACTTCTCGTCGCTCATGCCGAAGGACGGGGCGAGGGGCATGATCCGCTGCTGTGCGACGGTCTGGGCCTCGGTGTACTTGAGGATGCCCTCGGCGCCGTGCCGCCGGCCGAGCCCGGAGTCCTTCATGCCGCCCATCGGCGCCCGCACACTGCCGTACGCCGCCGCGTACCCCTCGTTGATGTTGACCGTGCCGGCCCGCAGCCGGGCCGCCACCGCGTGACCGTGTCCCGCGTCCCTCGTCCACACACCGGCGTTGAGGCCGTACGGCGTGGCGTTGGCGAGCCGGATCGCCTCGTTCTCGTCACCGAACCGGTAGACGGACACGACCGGGCCGAATGTCTCCTCCGTACAGACCGCCATCGGTGCCTCGACGCCTTCGAGGATGGTCGGCTCGTAGAAGTACGGGCCGATGTCGGGGCGCGCGACACCGCCCGCGACGACCGTGGCGCCCTTGGCGACGGCCTCCTCGACATGGCGCGCGACCGTCGCGAGCTGGCGCTCGCTCACGAGGGAGCCCATGTCCGCGCCGTAGGCGAGCGCGCTGCCGAGCCGCATCGCCTTCGTACGGGCCGCGAACCGCGCCACGAACGCGTCGGCCACCGACTCGTGGACGTACAGCCGCTCGATGGAGACGCAGAGCTGGCCCGCGGAGGAGAAACAGGCGCGCACCGCGCCCGCCGCGGCCTTCTCCACATCCGCGTCCTTCAGGACCAGCATGGCGTTCTTGCCGCCCAGTTCGAGGGAGACGCCGACGAGACGGTCCGCCGCGCCCCTGGCGACCTCACGGCCGGTACGGGTGGAGCCGGTGAAGGAGACGTAGTCGGCGTGCCCGACGATCTCGGGACCGACGACCGGACCCTCGCCGAGCACCACCTGGAAGGCCTCGGCGGGCAGTCCGGCCTCGATCAGCAGATCGCGGGCCCAGAGCGCGGTGAGCGCGGTTCCGGTGTCGGGCTTCATCACCACGGCGTTACCGGCGGCGAACGCGGGCAGGGCGTCGCCGACGGAGAGTTCGAGGGGGTAGTTCCAGGGTGCGATCTGGCCGACGACCCCGCGCGGCTGACGCAGTTCGGTGACCTTGGTGAGCACCGGAATGGCGCCGGTGTGGCGCTTCGGCCGCAGATACGAGCCCGCCGAGCGCCCGTAGTGGCGGGCGGCGACGGCGACGGCCTGGACCTCCTCATGGGCGTGCAGCCGGGCCTTGCCGGTTTCGAGCTGGATCAGATCGAGCACCTCGGCCTGGCGCTCCAGTACGAGATCGTGGAAGCGGAGCAGTACGGCGGCCCGCCGCCGTACCGGGAGGCCGGCCCAGCCGGGCTGGGCGGCACGGGCCCGCTCGAAGGCGGTCGCCACGTCCTCGGGGGTCGATTCGGGCAGGTCGGCCAGCTTCTCCCCGGTGAGGGGGGTGTGGTTGGCGGTACGGCGGGAACCGACGACTCCGTGGGTGAGCCGGGCGACCACCTCGGGGGTGACCACATCGGCCGCGGTGCGCGCGCCGGCCGGGGCGGCGGCGACGGGGTTGGTACCGGCGCCCGCTCCGGAAGCCGCACCGACGCCGGAAGCGACGGCGGCGCCAGGAGCGACGGCGGCACCGTCACGAGGACCGGGGGTGGGACCGTCACCAGGACCAGGGGCGGCGGCGGAGGCCTGCGAGTCCGTCATGAGGCCGAGGGTAGGGCGCGTCGCGGGCTTTGGGTACCCGCCGGTAACACCTTTTCACCGGCCGCCCCTCGGTCACTCACCGTGTGCTCACCGCGCGCCCACCGGCCTACGACTGCCCGATGTCGAGATGGTCGACGACGTTCGCGTACAGTTCCTCGCCGTCCTTCACCGCCGCGCCCTCCGCGGGCATGGCCACCCGCAGCCGCAGATAGACACCGCTCCCACCGGGGATGACGAGTTCGTGCCAGCGGTAGCGGATCGGGTCGTCGTCCGAAGCGCCGTATGGCGTGAAGTCGACAACGGTCTCGAAGCCTTCCTCGCCCTGGTGCACGATGTTCTTGTTGGTGACCTCGGCGTCCTTGATCTCCATGCCGTTCGATCCACCACGCTCGTAGTGCGTCTTCCAGACGGTCGCCCTCGGCGCGAGGATGTCCTCGTCGTCGGCCTGCTGCTGGACGCGCTCCGCGTAGATGGAGAAGACACCGCTGGGGTCCTGGTAGGTGACGCCGGTGCCATTGGTGCTCTGGGTGCGCTTGTACTCGTCGGGGACCCCGACCTTGGCGCCGAGGATCTCGTTCTCCGGACGGATGCCCCAGCCCTCGGGCAGCTTGTCGCCGCCGAACGGATCGGCCAGGATCAGAAACAGGGCGAGCGCCACGGCGAGCACCCCGCCGCCGAGTCCGTACCGCGCCGCGCGGCTGCCGTACAGCACCGGCGGCACCCAGGCGGCCGCGCCCGTCGGCCGCTGCCCACCGCCGGGTCCCCAGCCACCGCCACCGCCCCAGCCACCGCCCCCGTTGGGCTGTGTCGGGACGAGCGGGGCCGGCGGCCGTATCACCGAGTCCAGGACCGCCCGGATCTCCGCCGCGTCCGGCCGCTCGGCCGGGTCCTTGCGCAGAAGCCGCATCACCAGCGTGCCCAGCGCCCCGGATCCACGGGCGGGCATCTGCGGTTCGGCGGAGAGCACAGCCTGAAGCGTGGCGGGGATGTTGGAGCGCCGGTACGGGGACATGCCCTCGACCGCCGCGTACAGCACAACCCCCAGCGACCACAGGTCCGACTCGGGGCCCGGCCGCTGTCCCAGCACCCGCTCGGGCGCGATGAATTCGGGCGAGCCGACGAACGAACCGGTCTCGGTCAGCCCCTGCTCGCCCTCGATCTGGGCGATGCCGAAATCGCTCAGAACGACCCGGTCACCACCGCCCAGCAGAACGTTGTCCGGCTTGACGTCACGGTGGAGTACGCCCTTCTTGTGCGCCGCCGTGAGACCGTCGAGTACGGCGAGTCCGATACGGGCGGCCTCGCGCGGGTCGAGCGTGCCCTCCTGGAGCCGGTCGGCGAGCGACTGACCGCGCACCAGCTCCATCACGATCCACGGTTTGGCGTCCTCGATCACCACATCGTGCATGGTGACCACCGAGGGGTGGTCGATCTTGGCGGCGGAACGCGCCTCCCGTTGCATCCGCAGATAGACGCGGTCCCGGTCGCGATCGCTCAAGTGGTCGGGAACGCGCGGCTCCTTGATCGCCACATCGCGGTCCACGACCTCGTCGTGCGCCAGCCAGACGGTGCCCATACCGCCGTGCCCGAGGCGGGAGACCAGCCGGTAACGGCCGCCGAGCAGCCGCCCCACGGCCGGATCGCCCACCGGGGCGCCCGCCGGGGCGCCCGCCGGGGCGCCCGCCGGGGCACCCGCCGGGGCACCCGCCGTCGCGACGTGCGAAGCGGCCTGTGGTACGGCCTCTCGCGCGCCTCGCGGCGCGCCCTGCGGAGGAATCGGAACCTGTGCGGGATTCGGTGGCTGGAGTGCGTAACTGGTCGGCTCGTCCACCCGTCCGCCGACTCCCCCGTCGTTGGTCATGCGCACATCCTTACGAAGAGTGGTCGCGGTCGCCAGCGTGAAAGCGGAGCAGATGCAGAGCCGTGACAGTGGGAGAGAAAGTAAACGTGCATGTGAACATGAACGTGGCGGCGGGCGAGGTGAGTTGCGGGCGCACGGGATCGCGCATGGGATCAGCGCACGGGATCAGCGCACGGGAGTGGGCACAGGCACGCGCGCCGGTACGGGGACGAAGGAGTCGAGGGCGGTGTCGAAGTGCGCCCGCGCCGTGTCGAGTCCGTCCAGCGGGGCCGAGACCCAGACGTCGTACATCCGCCCGTCCTGGTCCCAGCAGAGGTCGGAGGTGTGGCGCTCGCCCTCCTCCCGTGAGAAGCCGTTCCAGGTGAACTCCCAGAATGCCGCCGGGAATCCGTTGTGCGTGGTACGGGTGACACTGCCGTCGTGGTAACCGGGGTTGGTCTCCGGGCCGTTGGCGTCCGAAAGGCGCATGGCACCGACCGGACCGGCGGGGATCGCGGGCTGGACGCGGACGCCGATCCGGAACGCCCCGTCGCGCGACATGTAGAGGACCCGCTTGCCGTCGTGGGAGCGGATGAATCCGTCGGGGACGGCGAGGGTGTAGCCCATCGGGTCGTCGACGAGGTGATAGCCGGGGGGAGCGGGCGCCGGCGAGGTGGGAGGTGTCCGTACGGGAGTCACCGGGGGCGCGGTGCCGGGCGCGGGACCGGAGCCGACGGTGGTGTCGCCGTTGGGCGGAGCGCCGGAATCGGCGGTGGTGTCGCTGTCGGCGGCGGCGTGGGACGTACGGCTCGGGCGGCCGTCCGTACGGTCGCCGTCGCCCGCGCCGTTCCGGAGGAGGACCACGGACAGGGCGCCCGCGCCGACCATCACGGCGACCACCGCGCACGCGACGAGTGCGGCACGGCGGCCACGGCGGCCGGACGCGTCCACGGGTACGGGTACGGAACCGAAGCCGGGACCACCGGGGAACCGACGCCGCGATACGTACGCGAACGACGGCACCGGCACCGGCGACACGGACGATCCGGCCGGCGGGATCGCCTGGGCCGACGCGGGCGGGACCGACGGCGGAAGCGCCGAGGACGGCGTCCCTACGCGCGCTCCGGGAGGATCGGACAGAGGCGGTACGGGGACTCCCGTGGCCACGTACGCGCGCAGCAGCCGTTCCGCCCCCGCCGCGTCGAGCCTGTGCTCCGGATCGCGCTCCAGCAGCCCCCGTACCACGGGCAGCAGCGGCCCGGCCGCGGCGGGCGGCCGGATCTCGGCCTGCACCACCGCGTGCAGCACCCCGGCCAACGAGTCGCGGTGGAAAGGCGATTCACCGCTCAGCATCGCGCATAGCAGCGCGCCGAGCGACCAGAGGTCCGACGCCGGACCGGCCACGTCGCCGTCCAATACCCGCTCAGGGGCGGTGTACTCGGGCGAACCCACGAACGAACCCGGATCGGTGATCGTCGTGGCGCCCACCAGCCGCGCGATACCGAAGTCGGTCAGTACGACCCGTCCGGTGCCGTCCTCCAGCAGCACATTGGCGGGTTTGAGATCCCGGTGCAGCACTCCGAGTTCATGCGCGGCGCGCAGCGCGCCCAGCAGCGCGAGCCCGATCCGTGCCGCCTCGGGCGGGTCGACGGGTCCCTGCCCGGCGAGCCGGTCGGCGAGCGAACCGCCTTCGACCAGCTCCATCACGATGTAGGGGCGGCCGTCCTCCTCCACGACATCGTGGACGACGACCACATGGGGATGTCTGACCCTGGCCACGGTGCGCGCCTCGCGCAGTGTCGCGATGCCCTCGCCGTCGTGCGCCGCGTGGAGTTCCTTGACGGCGACGGGCCGGCCGAGGAGGTCGTCGTCGGCCCGCCATACGATGCCCATGCCACCACGTCCGAGCCTGGTGCCGAGCCGGTAACGCCCGGCGATCAGCCGCGCGTCCGGGGCCGGGGGCCGCGCGTCCGGGGCCGGGGATCGCCGACCCTCCGAAGGCCGCCGGCTCTCGGAAAGCCGCTCACTCTCCGAAGGCCGCCTGCTCTCCGAAGGCCGCCTGCTCTCCGGAGCCTGCCTGCCGCCCGGGGGCTGCCCACCGCTGGGGGGCCCATCGCCGGGGGGCCGGCCGTCCGAGGGCTCCGGGCTGTCCGAAGGCTGCTGGCCGCCCGTAGGCCGCCGGTTGTCCAAAGGCCGACCGCTGTCCGCGGGCTGCCGGTCGTCGGGCAATACCGTCCCCTTCCGCTCACTGACCGGAATCGCCGGGCGGCGGCTTCCAGCTCCGCAGCACGGCGTCGAACTGCTTGCGCGTCGTGGCCCAGTCTTCCTCAGGACCGGACATGTAGATCGCGTACTCGGTGCTGTTGTCGTCCGAGAAATACATCTGGTCGATCGCGTGCCGCGGACCCGGGTGTCCCTCCTCCTCGATCCAGGTGAACTCCCAGAGAGCCGCCTGCGTCTGGTCGCGGAACGTGTCCGGAGCCAGTTTGACCCGCGTGTACTCCGGCAGCCGCTGAAGACTCTTCTCCATGCTCAGCATGTGCAGATACGGATTCTCGAAGTCGGGCGCGCCGACGCTGATCCGGATGAGATGGCGGCCGTTGTCGGGGGTGAAGTCGATCTGGTCGCCGTCCATCTGGCGTTCCCACCCCGGCGGGACACTGAGGCTGAAGCCCTCGGGGGCCTCCACACGCTCCCAGCCGTCGGATATGGAGCCGCCGCCCTCGTCCGTACCGCCGCCGCCATCTCCCGTACCACCGCTCTCGTCCGTACCGTTGCTCTCGTCCGTGGCGCCGCTCACCGACTGACCGCCGGTGGTGTCCGCGCTCCGTGCGCCGTCGCTCCTGCCCTCGTTCCCGGCGTACTTGAGGGCGGCGTAGCCCGCTCCGCCGCCGAGGACCGCCGCGACGACGACGGCCGCGACCGTCGTACGCCAGCGGCCACGGCGTCCGCCCACCGCGCCCGCCCCGGGCCCCGGCCCCGCGCCCGGGGGCAGCGTGCTGGGGACCGTGGCCGGAGAGACGGTGCCGGGACGAGGGGCGGCGGACACAGGTACGGGCACGGGCCCGGACGCGACGGGGTGCGGGGGCAGTGGCGCGGTGGCCTGCCACCGTTCGCCGTCCGGCACGACCTGGGTCGGTGCGTACACCCCCGCGTCGTCGGACGGACGTCCCTCCAGCACCGCGCGCAGCATCCGCTCGGTCTCGGCCGTTCCGGGCCGCCCCGCCGGGTCCTTGCACAGCAGCGCGGCGATCACGGGTGCCAGCGGTCCCGCCTGGCCGGGCTGGTCCGGCTCGTCCGTGACCACGGCCTGCATGGTGGAGAGCGGCGAGGAGCGGCGGAACGGCGAGACGCCCTCGACCGCCGTGTAGAGCGTCACACCCAGCGACCAGAGATCGGAGGCGGGACCGGGGTCGTTGCCCCGTACCCGCTCGGGTGCCAGATAGTCGATGGAGCCGACGAGTTCACCGGTCCTGGTGATGGTGGAATCGCCCTCGATCGCCGCGATACCGAAGTCCGTGAGCAGTACCCGGCCATCGCGCGCGAGCAGCACATTGCCCGGCTTCACATCGCGGTGCAGCACGCCGGCGGCATGGGCGGCGCGGAGCGCGCCCATGACCTCGATCCCGATCCTGGCGGCCTCACGGAAGTGGACAGGACCCGATTCCTTGGTGGTGTCGGCGAGCGAGGGGCCGTCGACGTACTGCATGACGATCCAGGGCCGGTCGTCGTGGTAGAGGACGTCATGGACCGTGACCACACCCGGATGGGTGATACGCGCCGCGGCCCGCGCCTCCTTCTGGGTGCGCTGGTGCAGTACGGCCCGGTCGGCCTCGGAGACATAGCGCCCCGCCGTCAACTCCTTGACGGCGACGGTCCGGTGCAGGACCTCGTCATGCGCGCGCCATACCTTGCCCATGCCGCCGGCGCCGATGGTCTCGCCGAGCCGGTAGCGCCCGGCGAGCACCAGTCCCCTGCCCGTACCGGCACCGGCACCCGCTCCAGCGGTCGCACCCGCACCCGCGCCCGTACCCACGCCCGTGCTCTGTGAATGATCCACGTCCCCCGCCCCGTTCCTTGGGATGACAGGTTACGGAGGGGACGCGCGGACGCGGAACCTCGGGTCCCACACGGAAACAGCACTGTGACGCGGAGCGCCGCCCCCGCGGCGCTCCGGCGGCGGGGGCGACCGTTCAGCCGCTCACCCGGTAGGCGACCGTGGCCTGTTGGTAGATCTCGTCGACCTTGTCACGCTGGCTGTCGGGGCCGATGACCTGGATGATGTGGTACCGGTCGCCGACGACCATGGCCAGATTCCGCACGAAGACCTCGCGCCCGCTGCTGTCCTGCCAGGTGAACTGCCCCTCCGCCATGGCCTGTCGGCCCACATCTATCCGGCGCAGCCCGGAGGCCGTGGCCCAGGAGGAGTCCCGGAACGGCTGAAGCTCCCGCTCCTTGTCGCGCTGGTACACCATGGGGTCGCTGCCGTTGTCCGCCACGCTGTCCCGGCCCGGGACGACGATCAGGGTGAAGTCGCCGCCGACATAGCGGACTTGCCCGCTGTCGTTGATGGGGCTCCGCTGCCAGTCCTTGTCGACCCCGACCCGGAAGCCCTCGGGGTCGTCGCGCAGGACGTATCCGTCGGCGAGATCGACGGCGGATCCGGAGGTCGCGGGGGCGGAGGTCGCCGGAGCGGAGGTGGCGGGATCCGAAGGGGCGGGGTCCGCCCCGCCCGAGCCCTCGCCGTCCGTGCTCCGGTCGTCCGGGGGCTGCGGCGCGGAGGACGCGCCGGGCGTCGCCTCCCCCACGCTCTGGCCCTGCTGTCCCGTGTCGGCCTTGGGCAGGAAAACCACGGCGTACCCGATGGCGCCCACGAACAGGAGCAGTATCAGGACCAGGAGCGTACGGCCCAGGGAACGGGGGCCGCGGCCGCCGCTCCTCTCGGACCTGTCCGACCGCCGCTCCAGCCCCTCCAGCCGGTCGTAGGACTCCTCGGACTCGTACGACCGCGGGGCCGGGTGCGAGTGCGCCTGCGGATGCGCCTGCGCGTGGGGCTGCTGGTACTCGGGCTCCGACGGGTGCTCGTGCTGATACTGCCGCTGGTCGTCGAGGCCGCCCCTGTCCGCCTTCTCCTTGCGCTCCTTGCCCTTCTTGTGCCGGTGCCGCCCCGCGTCGCCCTTGCGTCCACGGCGCTTGCGCACCAGCTCGCCGCGGCGGCGCACTATCGGCAGCCGTGTCTCGTCCGCCGGTACGGGTACGACGTCGAGTCCGGCCTCCGGCTCGGGCGCCGACCGGACGAGCGAGCGCAGCCAGCCGCGCAGTTCCTCGAAGTCCGGCCGCTCGGTCGGGTCCTGACGCAGCAGCGACTCGACGACGGGGCGCAGCGGGCCGCACTCCTCGGCGAAGGCGGGCGGCTCGGCGCAGACGAGCTGGACCAGCTCGACGGCGCTCTCCTCGGGGTACGGGGCATGCCCCTGCACCGCGCGGTAGAGCAGCGCGCCGAGCGCCCACAGATCGGTGGCGGGGCCGATGGGCGGCGCGAGCTGCCAGTTCTCGTGGACGGGGCCCGCCTGCTCGGGCGCCCAGCGCTCCGTGACGGCCCCGACGATCGCGATACGGGCCTGCCGGGCGCGCTCGGCGGCGAGTGGGGTGGCGGGGCCCCGGTAGGCGGGCACGGAGCCGCTCGCCACGATGTCGTCCCACCGTCCGGTGCCCGCGCCGACTCCGGCCACGGCGGGCAGCCGTGCGGTCTCGCGCTGGGCGTCGGCGCGCAGCGCGTCGCTCGCACCGCCCGACGGCCAGCCGCCGCCACCGCCGCTGCCGGGTCCCGAGTACGGGGTGTCCCCGCCCCGGGCCACGACGATCTCGCCGCCCTGCCCGGTCCCGCCGGTCCCGCCCGCGGAGCCTCCGGCGGGGAGGCCGGACGTGCCGCCGGCGAAGGGGCCCGGCGAGTCCGGACCGTACGGGCTGCCGCCCGCGGGGACGGACCCCGAGGCGTCGTTCCAGGGGGCCGGGCCATCACGCCAGGTGCCGGCCAGTTCCGCGCGGTGCGGGGTCCGCGGGTCGTCGTCCTCGCCGCCGTCCGGTCCCTCGAACGGGCGGGGCTGGGCCGCCCACCGGTCCGGGTCGTCGCCGCCGCGCCGCGGCAGCTCCTGCGGGCCCGTGCCGTCGGCGGGCTCCGGCAGCGGCGGCACCGCGGGCCCGCCCTTGCCGGCGGCGCGCTGGTCCTCGCTGGCGCGCGCGGCGGCGCGCGCTCCCGCGCGGTAGGCCGCGATGGCACCGGCGCGCGCGGCCCGGATGTCCCCCGAGGCGGTTCCGCCGGGCAGCGCGCCGCGTGCGCCGCCGTAGGGAGCGGGGATCCCCGGCGTACCGGTGCCCGGACGCGGCATCGCGCCGGACGTGGCGGACGAGGTGCCGTCGCCGTAAGGACTCTCCGCACTCCGGCCGGCACCCAGCGCGGCCCGGCCGGGCGCCCCCGGCACTCCCGCGGTCGGCCCGGGGTCGTAGGGCAGAGCCGGTGCCTCCTGGGCCGCCGGCATCTCCGGCCGCGCGAACTGCTCCCGCTGTCCGAGCTGTTCGGTGGCGCCGAACCCGGGGCCGGCGCCGAGCCGTCCCGTGGTGGCGGACGTCTCGTCGGCGCCCAGCTGCCGCTCGGCGTCGGGCCGTGCGCCGGAACCCAGCTGTCCGTCGGGGGCGAGCCGCTCGTCGAGCCCGCGCTGGTCCGGCGGCTCGGGCACCGGCGCGTATCCGCACAGTGCCTCCTCCGCCGCGCCCGCCGCGAGACCGGTCAGTACGACCCGGCCGTCGTCGCAGACGAGCACCGTACGGACGGTGATGTTCCGGTGGGTCCAGCCGTGCGCGTGCAGCACCCGTACGGCGGTGAGCACGTCGGAGGCGATCTCCGCGGCCCGGAACGGATTCAGCGGCCTCTCGGCGAGCAGCGCGGCCAGCGGTCTGGCGGCGACGAGTTCACTCACTATCCACAGCGAGCCACCGTCCGCGAACACGTCGAAGACCTGGTCGAGCCTGGGGTGGTCGGGGATCTGCGCGGCGGTCTGCGCGGCCTCGATGGCCCGCCGCACCGCCGGGTCGGTGGCCTTGCGCGGCGCGCGCCCGGAGACCCGCCGCGGCGTGGCGGCCCCCTCCGCGTCGACGACCTCCGCCTCCACGACCTCCGGCAACGGCACCTGTCTGACGAGGACTTCCTGCCCGCTGTACGTGTCGAACGCCCGGGTCTCGACGAGTTCGTACTCGTCGGACGGCGGCAACGGCAGGCGATAGCGGTCGGCCAGCACCCGCCCCGCGTAGTCGTCCACAACGCCTCCCCACACACACGCTGTCTCCCGGTCCCGGAGACCCGCTAAACCGCCAATTCCGGTCGTTTACCGGCTCATTGTGGATGCGTACGGTTCGCGGGTTCTCACGATACGTGGCCGCGGGCGAACATGCCGCAGGGTCGGGGCAACCCGGTGCGGAACGTTTACATCCGGTGCCCCGAGCCGATCGCCCAGGCGGCCCTCGCGCCGATCACCCGCCGGCCGGAACCGGCCGGTCCGGTCAGCCCTTCGGCTGGAACGTGCGGAACGCCGTCTCGCGCAGCGTGGCGCACTCCTTGGCGTCCCACTCACTCGCCCGGCAACTGATCATGATCGAGTAGCCGCGCTTGGCGTCGATCTTGAAGCCCCGGTCGAGCACCCTGATCCGCTGACCGCTCTGGTCCCGCTCGAACGTCCAGTCGGCGACGGTCGGATAGCCGTTGTAGTCGACCTTCTTGATGCCGAGGAGCTTGTAGTTGCTGCTGCTGCCGCTGACCGCCTGCTGAAGTCCCTGCCACGCGGCCACCGCGTCGTCGGTCGGACTGTCGTTGAAGTCGATCTGGACGCGCGGGAATCCGCCGTCGGCGCTGTAGATACCACCCGAGTTCTGCCCGGCTATGCCTGTTCGGTGGAAGCCCTTGGGCATCGCCATCGAGAAACGGAACCGCCCGTCGGCCACCGTGGCGTATCCGGCGGGCAGGGCGTCGCCCCCGGTCTCCTTGCCGCCGGTGTCATCGGCGTCGCCCGACGCGTCGGAACCGGAACCGGGGTCACCGGACTCCTTCCCCGCCGAGGCCGCCGCGTCCCCCTGGCCGTCGCCCTTGCCGCTCGGGTCCGGCTCGGGGGCCTGCTCCTGGTCCTTGCCCTTGGCGTCGTCGTCGGCGGCGCCGCTGCCGGCCGAAGACGCCGTGGTGTCGGTGCCCTTCTCCGACGCCTCACCGTCTCCCCCGTTCAGGGCGACGATCAGAACGGTGGACACCAGGGCCAGCGCGGCCACGATCGCGATGATCACCAGCGTGCGCCGGGGCACCACATCGGTGAGCGAGGCGCGCGGCGGCGAGGGCCGTGACGGCTGGACCGGCTCGGGCCGCTGCCCTGCGCCGGACGTCGCCGAGGCGGCGTTCCGTACGGAGCGCAGCGCACCGCGCACCCGGTCGCCACCCGCGTCACCGGCCGAACCCGCAGCCGGCCGCGCGGACTTGTCCTCGGCGGGCAGGGGCGGCAGCGGTACGACCCGGGTGGCGTCGGGACCCGGCTCGGGCACGCCCGGCGCCTGTTCCGGCGCCTCGATGATGTCCACGAGGAGCGCCCGCGCGCCCGCGTCGTCGAGCCGCTGCGCCGGGTCCTTGGCGAGCAACCCGTAGATGACCTCCTCCAGCGCTCCCGCGTTCTTGGGCGGGTCGAGCGGCTCGGTCATCACGGCGGTGAGCGTGGCGATCGCGGAGCCCTTGTCGTACGGCGGGCAGCCCTCCACCGACGCGTAGAGCAGACCGCCGAGCGACCAGAGGTCGGCGGCGGGCCCCGGCTTGTGGCCACGGGCGCGCTCCGGCGAGATGTACGAGGGGGCGCCGACCAGCATGCCGGTGGAGGTGACCGAGGGGTCGCCCTCGACCTGGGCGATACCGAAGTCCGTGAGGACCACGCGCCCGTCCTCGGCGATCAGCACATTGGACGGCTTCACATCGCGGTGCAGGATGCCCTCGCGGTGCGCGGAGCGCAGCACGTCGAGGATCGCGAGCCCCACCTCGGCGGCGCGCCTCGGTGTCAGCACGCCGTCCTCGCGAACGGCCTCGGCGAGCGACTTGCCCTCGATCAACTCCATGACGATCCACGGCCGGTCGTCCTCGTCGACGACGTCATAGACCGTGACCGCGCCGTTGTTGCGGATCCGGGCGATCGCCTTGGCCTCGCGCAGCGTGCGGGTGATGAGCCGGCGCTTCTCGTCCTCGTCGATGCTGGAGGGGAAACGCAGTTCCTTCACCGCGACCGTACGGCCGAGCGTCTCGTCGAGGGCCCGCCAGACCGTACCCATACCGCCACGGCCGAGCACCGCGCCGAGCCGGTACCTGCCCGCGAGCAGACGCCCTTCCGGAGTGCCGACGGCTCCGGAGCCCGTCTTCCCGTCCCGGGAGCCCTGCTCCTCGTCCCGCTGGGGCTCCTGCGCCGTGTCCCGCGACTGCTTCGACTCCGACATGCGTCCCCTCTGCGATCCCTGATCCTGGCCCGCGACTGCCGCCCGCCCGCGCGGTGCCGTAACGCGCCCTGACAGAGCCTTCATTGTCCCTCACTCCGGGACCGTCACCGCTCCCGGGTCCTGGATACATCATGGCCTTGTTCGGACTTGACACAAATGTGCTGGGTACGCGTGTGCCTCATGGGGACGGAGTGAGCGAAGATACACCGAACACGGACAGCGGACCCGCCATCGCCAAGCCGACAGGCCGTCCGGGGCCCGGCCCCCGCCCGGCCCCGAACCTCCGCCACGGCGGCGGGTGTCAGGTATCGGACACCCGCCGCCATGCACCAAGTGCCATGTATCAGACGTCACGTGCCCCGTACCAGACGTCATGTGCCCGGCGCCGGATGCCGTGTACCGGGCGCCGGACGCCCCGGGCACCGGCTGTGGGAGGGAGATATGAGATGAGGTGTGAGGTGAGGTGTGAGACGTCAGATCGCCACGATGTCCGGCGCGCCGAGCCGCGCCGCGTCCGCCGTCTGGTCGTCCGGCTGCCGCTGTGACTCCCGCTCCGCCTCCACCCGCTTCTCGTAATATTCGACCTCTCGCTCGATCCGGTCCTTGTCCCAGCCGAGCACCGGCGCCATCAGCTCCGCGCACTCCCGCGCGCTGCGCGTGCCGCGGTCGAAGGTCTCGATCGAGATCCGGGTCCGCCGGGTCAGCACGTCCTCAAGATGGCGTGCTCCTTCGTGCGAGGCCGCGTAGACCACCTCGGCCCGCAGATAGTCGTCGGCCGCCGCGAGGGGCTCGCCCAGAGAGGGGTCGGCGGCGATCATCTCCAGCAGCTCCTCCACCAGCGTCCCGTACCGGTTCAGCAGGTGCTCCACACGCACCACATGGATACCGGTGCGCGCGGCCATCCTCGCTCGCGCGTTCCACAGCGCGTGATAGCCCTCGGCGCCGAGCAGCGGAACGTCCTCCGTGACACACTCCGCCACCCGCTGGTCGAGGCCGTGCACCGCCTCGTCCACCGCGTCCTTGGCCATCACCCGGTACGTCGTGTACTTGCCGCCGGCGACCACCACCATGCCGGGTACCGGATGCGCGACCGTGTGCTCGCGGGAGAGCTTGCTCGTCGCGTCCGACTCCCCGGCGAGCAGCGGGCGCAGCCCCGCGTACACCCCCTGGACGTCGTCCCGGGTCAGCGGGACGGACAGCACCGCGTTCACCCGCTCCAGCAGATAGTCGATATCGGCGCTGGAGGCCGCCGGATGCGCCTTGTCCAGATCCCAGTCGGTGTCGGTGGTGCCGACGATCCAGTGGCGTCCCCAGGGGATGACGAACAGGACCGATTTCTCCGTCCGCAGGATCAGCCCCGTGGTGGAGTGGATCCGGTCCTTGGGCACGACGAGATGGATGCCCTTGGAGGCCCGCACATGGAACTGTCCGCGTTCGTTGATCAGCCCCTGGGTGTCATCCGTCCACACCCCGGTGGCATTGACGACCTGCTTGGCCCTGATCTCGTACTCCCCGCCCGCCTCCACGTCCTGCACCCGCGCGCCGACGACCCGCTCACCCTCCCGCAGAAAGCCCACGACCCGTGCCCCGCCGGCCACCTGCGCGCCATAGGTCGCCGCCGTACGGACCAGGGTCGCCACATAGCGCGCGTCATCCATCTGGGCGTCGTAATACTGCAACGCGCCCACCAGCGCGTCCTTCTTCAGACAGGGCGCCACCCGCAGCGCCTGCCGCCGTGAGAGATGGCGGTGGACGGGCAGTCCGCGGCCGTGCCCCGACGACACGGACATCGCGTCGTACAGCGCGACGCCCGAGCCCGCGTACCACCTCTCCCAGCCCTTGTGCCGCAGCGGATACAGGAACGGCACCGGTTTCACCAGATGGGGCGCCAGCTTCTCCAGCAGCAGCCCCCGCTCCTTGAGGGCTTCCCTCACCAGGGCGAAGTCGAGCATCTCCAGATAGCGCAGACCGCCGTGGATCAGCTTGCTCGAACGGCTCGATGTGCCGGCCGCCCAGTCGCGCGCCTCGACGAGTCCGGTCGACAGCCCCCGGGTCACGGCGTCGAGGGCGGTCCCGGCTCCGACCACACCCGCGCCCACCACCAGCACGTCCAGTTCACGCTCGGCCATCGCCGCGAGCGCCCGCAAGCGCTCGGCGGGTCCCAGTGTCGCTGTCCTCACCGCTGCCTCCCGTAGTCCCCCGTCTGGTCGGGCTCACCACATCGATTCTGTCCGCACCACACGACTTCAGCCACCGCCTGTGGATAACACCGGTCACACCCCGAGCGGGGCGGGCGGAACCGGGCGGGGAGGAGCGGACCGGAACCGGGCGGGGAGGAGGGGACCCGGGCGAGCCGAGGGGGGAGAAACACACTCTGCCCGGCCGCGCAATACCGCATAACGGTCATATTTAAGCCTAGTCTGACATTGCGCTTCCCCATTCTGTCCACCGGGCTTGCGCTCACTGCCCACCTCGGCTATGGGAAGGACGGCCACCACCGTGCCCGCAGATCTCGCCGTCATCGGACTCGGCCACCTCGGTCTGCCCCTCGCACAGGCCGCCGTGGCCGCCGGTGTCGACACCATCGGCTACGACACCGACCCGTGGCCCGTCGCCGAACTGGCCGCGGGACATCCACCGGTCGAGGGTTCGCTCACCGCCTCCGAGATCCGCCGGATGCTCTCGGGAGGCTTCCGGCCGACCACCAACCCGACCGATCTCGGCCGGGTCCGTACGGCCGTCATCTGCGTCCCCACCCCCCTCGGCGCCGACCGCACCCCCGATCTGGGCGCCGTCGGCGAGGCCGCCCGCGCGCTGGCCGCCCGGCTGCGCCCGCACACCACCGTGCTGCTGGAGTCGCCGGTGGCGCCCGGCACCACGGAGGGCTTCCTGCGCACCATCCTGGAGGACGGCTCGGGCCTGCGCGCGGGCCGCGACTTCCATCTCGCGTACTCCCCCGGCCGGCTCGACCCCGGCAACCGCGCCCACGGCTTCGCCGGCACCCCCAAGGTGATCGGCGGTCTCACCCCCGCCTGCACCGAGTCGGCCGCCGCGTTCTACGGCCGCCTGACCGAGAAGGTCGTACGCGCGCGCGGCCCGCGCGAGGCCGAGACCGTCAAGCTCCTCGAAACCAACTTCCGGCATGTCAACATCGCGCTCGTCAACGAGATGGCCGTGCTCTGCCACGACCTCGGTGTGGATCTCTGGGACGTGATCCGCTGCGCCGAGACCAAGCCCTTCGGCTTCCATGCCTTCCGGCCCGGCCCCGGTGTGGGCGGCCACGGCGTACCGATGGACCCCAGCTATCTGCCGCACGCGGGCCGCACCCCCGGCCATCCGCTGCGTATGGTCGGTCTCGCCCAGGAGATCAACACGCGGATGCCGCAGTACGTCATCCAGCGCTGCGCCACGCTCCTCAACGAGCACGGCAAGTCGGCGCGCGGCGCACGGATCCTGCTCCTCGGCGTCACCTACAAGCAGGACCTCGCCGACCAGGAGAGTTCACCGGCCAAGGAGATCGCCTGCCGGCTGATGGATCTGGGCGCGACGGTCACCTACCACGATCCCTACGTCCCCGACTGGCGTGTGCGCCAGGTGCCCGTCCCGCGCGCGGACTCGCTCTACGAGGCCGCGGCCGACGCCGATCTGACGGTGCTGCTCCAGCACCACCGTACGTACGACCTCCAGGGCCTGGCGGTCAAGGCCCAACTCCTGCTGGACACACGGGGCGCGAGCCCGGCGGGGACCGCGTACCGGCTCTGATCAAATGCCTACGGGAGTGTCGTACCGGACTGCTACTGTCCGAGCCCATCGTGCTCAAGTCATGCGCACGACACTCATCCCGTGGGGGGATCTTCCGTATGAGCCAGCCCGTTCCACCGCCCGGCAACCGTTCGCCCAGGGCGCCGCGCAGCCGGACGACACCGTCCAGCCCGCCCCGTTCGGCGCCCCGCCCGCCCCGGTCCGCGACAGCATCGGACTCGGTCTCGTGGCGGCCCTGGTCGCGGCCCTCGTCGCCGCCGGGGTGTACGGCGGGATCGCCGGCGCCATCGAGCGCGAGATCGGCTGGGTCGCCATCGGTGTGGGTTTCCTGGTCGGATTCGCCGCGGGCAAGGTCGGCGGGCGCAGCCCCCTCCTGCCGGTCGCCGGCGCCGTCCTGTCCCTGGGCGCCGTCTACCTCGGCCAGCTCGTCGGTATCGCGGTCATCATCGCGAAGGAGCTGGATGTCTCGGCGACGGATGTCTTCTTCAACAACTTCGGTCTGCTGAACGAAGCGTGGGGCGAGGGCAAGGACTTCATGACCTTCGTCTTCTTCGCGCTCGCCGCGTTCGCCTCGTTCACGGGGGCCAAGAAGGCGGCCGAGTAGGGACGTCGTGAACGGCGAAGGTGCCCGGACCGGCACACGGTCCGGGCACCTTCCCTCCGGTACGGGCGCAAGCCCTCGCACCCCTTCGGTACGGGCGCGGGCGCTCGTACCCCTTCGGTACGGGCGCGGGGCTCGCGCTCAGCGGCGGTGCTGCGAGTCCGCCACCGTCACCTCGACCCGCTGGAACTCCTTGAGTTCGCTGTAACCCGTCGTCGCCATCGCCCTCTTCAGCGCCCCGAAGAAGTTCATCGAGCCGTCCGGGATGTGCGAAGGCCCCGTCAGGACCTCCTCCGTCGTCCCGACGACGCCCAGATCCACCAGCTTGCCGCGCGGCACGTCCTCATGGACCGCCTCCATGCCCCAGTGGTGCCCCCGGCCCGGCGCGTCCGACGCCCGCGCCAGCGGGGAGCCGATCATCACCGCGTCCGCGCCGCACGCGATCGCCTTGGGCAGATCGCCGGACCAGCCGACCCCGCCGTCCGCGATCACATGGACATACCGGCCGCCGGACTCGTCCATGTAGTCCCGGCGGGCCGCCGCGACATCCGCGACCGCCGTGGCCATCGGCACCTGGATGCCCAGCACATTGCGCGTGGTGTGCGCGGCGCCGCCGCCGAAGCCGACCAGCACACCCGCCGCGCCCGTACGCATGAGATGCAGCGCCGCCGTGTAGGTGGCGCAGCCGCCGACGATGACCGGTACGTCCAGCTCGTAGATGAACTGCTTCAGATTCAGCGGCTCGGCGGCCCCGGAGACATGCTCGGCGGAGACCGTCGTCCCCCTGATGACGAAGATGTCGACCCCGGCGTCCACCACGGCCTTGGAGAACTGCGCGGTGCGCTGCGGCGAGAGCGCGGCGGCCGTGACCACGCCCGAGTCCCGCACCTCCTTGATGCGCTGCCCGATCAGCTCTTCCTTGATGGGCTCGGCGTAGATCTCCTGGAGCCTGCGGTTGGCGCTCGGCCCGTCGAGAGCGGAGATCTCCTCGAACAGCGGTGCCGGGTCCTCGTAGCGGGTCCAGAGGCCTTCCAGGTTGAGCACACCCAGACCGCCCATCTCACCGATCCGGATGGCGGTCGCGGGGGAGACGACCGAGTCCATCGGGGCCGCCAGGAAGGGCAGCTCGAACCGGTAGGCGTCGATCTGCCAGGCGATCGAGACCTCCTTCGGGTCCCGGGTGCGCCGGCTGGGGACGACGGCGATGTCGTCGAAGGCATACGCCCTGCGGCCGCGCTTGCCGCGCCCGATCTCGATCTCAGTCACGATGTGTGGCCTTTCGCTCTGCGTCTGCGTTTTCCAGTATCCAGGACACCCCGGGCACACCGGTGAGGGGCGGGCACACCGGTGAGGGGCGGACCCGTACCACCGGGACCGCCCCTCATGGGCACACGCACCGACTGCTCCGTGGGCCCGGTGCCGTGTCAGCCCCTGGTGTAGTTCGGCGCCTCGACCGTCATCTGGATGTCGTGCGGGTGGCTCTCCTTGAGCCCCGCCGAGGTGATCCGTACGAACCGGCCGCGCTCCTGGAGTTCGGGCACCGTGCGTCCGCCGACATAGAACATCGACTGGCGCAGTCCGCCGGAGAGCTGGTGGACGACCGAGGAGAGCGGGCCGCGGTAGGGTACCTGGCCCTCGATGCCCTCGGGCACCAGCTTCTCGTCGGAGGCCACACCCTCCTGGAAGTAACGGTCCTTGGAGAACGAACGCTGGTCGCCGCGGGACTGCATCGCGCCGAGCGACCCCATGCCGCGGTACGACTTGAACTGCTTGCCGTTGATGAAGAGCAGTTCGCCCGGCGACTCCTCGCACCCCGCGAGCAGCGAGCCGAGCATCACCGAGTCGGCGCCCGCGACCAGGGCCTTGGCGATATCGCCGCTGTACTGGAGACCGCCGTCGCCGATGACCGGGACGCCCGCCTCCTTGGCGGCGAGCGAGGCCTCGTAGATCGCGGTGACCTGCGGAACACCGATGCCGGCGACCACCCGCGTCGTACAGATGGAGCCGGGGCCGACGCCGACCTTGATGCCGTCGGCACCGGAGTCGATCAGCGCCTGGGCACCGTCACGGGTGGCGATGTTGCCGCCGATGACATCCACCGCGGAGTTGGACTTGATCTTGGCGACCATGTCCCCGACCAGCCGGGAGTGACCGTGCGCGGTGTCGACGACGATGAAGTCGACGCCCGCCTCGATCAGCGCCTGCGCGCGCTCGTACGCGTCGCCCGCGACCCCGACGGCCGCGCCGACGAGCAGCCGGCCGTCCTTGTCCTTGGCCGCGTTCGGGTACTTCTCGGCCTTGACGAAGTCCTTGACGGTGATCAGGCCCTTGAGGACCCCGGCGTCGTCGACCAGCGGCAGCTTCTCGATCTTGTGGCGCCGCAGCAGCTCCATGGCGTCCACCCCGGAGATACCGACCTTGCCGGTGACGAGCGGCATCGGGGTCATGACCTCGCGCACCTGGCGCGTACGGTCCGCCTCGAAAGCCATGTCGCGGTTGGTCACGATGCCCAGCAGCTTGCCGCCGCGGTCGGTCACCGGGACACCGCTGATACGGAACTTGGCGCAGAGCTGGTCGGCCTCGGCGAGCGTCGCGTCCGGGTGGACCGTGATCGGGTCGGTCACCATGCCGGACTCGGAGCGCTTCACCAGGTCGACCTGGTTGGCCTGGTCGGCGATGGAGAGATTGCGGTGCAGCACGCCCGCGCCGCCCTGCCGCGCCATCGCGATCGCCATCCGGGCCTCGGTGACCTTGTCCATCGCCGCGGAGAGCAGCGGGATGTTCACCCGTACGTTCTTGGAGATGTACGAGGAGGTGTCGATGGCATCGGGCGCCATATCGGACGCGCCCGGCAGCAGCAGCACGTCGTCGTATGTCAGCCCGAGCGTCGCGAATTTCTCGGGCACTCCGTCGACGTTTGCAGTCATGACACCTTCCCCAAATGGCCTTGATCGGTGCGGATGTCCATGGTAACGGGCTCCACACGCCTCACATTCCACACCCGTGTACACGATCTCCGCACCCGGGCGCCGATCGCGTCACACCCCACGGCACCCCGTCGACCCCGCCGCACCGCACCCGCGCCCGGACCACACCCGCACGCGCCTCCCTCACGCGCACCCCACCCGCGCCCACCGGCCGACGGGCACGGGCGGTGTCACAGCCCACGGGGCACAGGCGGTGTCACTGCTCCGCCAGCGCCCGCAGTCTGCTCAGGGCGCGGTGCTGGGCGACCCGGACCGCGCCCGGGGACATCCCCAGCATCTGGCCGGTCTCCTCGGCGGTCAGCCCGACCGCGACGCGCAGCACCAGCAGTTCGCGCTGGTTCTCCGGCAGATTGGCGAGCAGTTTCTTGGCCCACTCGGCGTCGCTGCTGAGCAGCGCCCGCTCCTCCGGACCGAGCGAGTCGTCGGGCCGTTCCGGCATCTCGTCGGACGGTACGGCCGTGGATCCCGGGTGGCGCATCGCGGCCCGCTGGAGATCGGCGACCTTGTGCCCGGCGATGGCGAAGACGAACGCCTCGAAGGGCCTGCCGGTGTCGCGGTAACGAGGCAGTGCCATCAGCACCGCGACACAGACCTCCTGCGCGAGATCCTCCACGAAGTGCCGCGCGTCACCCGGCAGCCTGTTCAGCCGCGTACGGCAGTAGCGCAGCGCGAGCGGATGCACACGAGCCAGGAGATCGTGTGTGGCCTGTGCGTCGCCGTCGACGGCACGGTGAACGAGCGCACCGATCACCGTGGTCTCGTCATCGCGCATCGGACCATGGTGCCTTGGCGGCTGCTGATCGGTGGCACCGCGTCCGTAGTTGTGCACCGAAGCGTTATGAGCGGGTGCGGCAGAACTCATCCCCTGCGCCCTCCCCTCGCGCTCGTCCGACTCGTCCCCGAGGAACTCCACACCCTCAAGGATGCGGCATCGCGCGGGAAACGGATGCGCACGGGCGTACGTTGCCCCGCCCCGCCCGGGTCCTGCCCTGCTGGACAGGACCCGGCGGTGGACGGGTGATGAGGACCTGTCGCCTCGTGCGACCGGGCCCCGGTACGGGGGACCGGGCCCCGGCGGACCAGGTCCAGGGTCCAGATCCAGGTCCGGATCCCGGCCCTGGCGGACCAGGTCCCGGACTCAGCGGACCAGGCCCCAGCGGAAGCCGAGCGCCACCGCGTGCGCGCGGTCCGAGGCACCGAGCTTCTTGAAGAGCCGCCTGGCGTGTGTCTTGAC
The DNA here is from genome assembly GCF_053608565.1 of Streptomyces sp. NPDC055025. Lineage (NCBI taxonomy): Bacteria > Bacillati > Actinomycetota > Actinomycetes > Kitasatosporales > Streptomycetaceae > Streptomyces > Streptomyces sp. NPDC055025. The sequence continues at coordinate 7,551 of NZ_JBSGVS010000063.1, read as the reverse complement.
CGTGTCCTCGGAGAGGAACAGCTCACGGCCGATCTCCGCGTTCGACCGGCCGTGACTCATGCCTTCGAGCACCTGGATCTCGCGCGCGGTGAGCGTGGGCGCGGCGCCCATCTCCGCCGAGCGGAGCCGGCGCGGCGCGAGCCGCCAGGTCGGGTCGGCGAGCGCCTGGGTGACGGTCGCGCGCAGCTCGGCGCGCGAGGCGTCCTTGTGCAGATAGCCGCGGGCACCGGCGGCGACCGCGAGCGCGACGCCGTCCAGGTCCTCCGCGACCGTGAGCATGATGATCCGGGCCCCGGGATCGGCCGAGAGCAGTCGGCGGACCGTCTCGACACCGCCCAGGCCCGGCATGCGGACATCCATCAGAATCAGGTCGGACCGATCGGCGCCCCAGCGGCGGAGGACTTCCTCGCCGTTGGCCGCGGTCGTCACGCGCTCGACGCCGGGCACGGTCGCGACCGCGCGGCGGAGCGCCTCTCGGGCAAGCGGGGAGTCGTCGCAGACGAGGACGGATGTCATGACCGTCCTCCGCAGCTAATGCGCGTCACCTTGAGCCTCCAGGCTGGGTACATATCGTCACCTGTGCGATTGACGCTCTCGGACATGCGCCCGAGCGCTCGTTCTGTCAACCGCCTCGCACACTCAACGACGGTCACTCGAAAGAGTTACGGGTCGGACGGTGGAGTTCGGCACTCCCCGTGAGGGGCCGGACACGGAGGAGAGCGCCGCGGGTCGCCCGGCCTTCACTCAGAGCTATGCCCCATTTAGCGGCTTTTCTTCACTTTTGCTGGTGTCTGTGGCTAGATTCGCAATGAGTCATATTTACATCTACTTGGATAGTAGATGTACGGTCGTGAGCACCGGTGCGAGTTGCGCGTCGGGCTCGTACCCGGCGTCCAAGCGGCCCGTATCCACTTAGCACGGTTTCAAGGGGACATGAGCAATGGCAGATTTCTCCCGCCTTCCCGGACCGAACGCAGATCTGTGGGACTGGCAGCTCCTGGCGGCTTGTCGTGGTGTCGACAGTTCACTCTTCTTCCATCCGGAGGGGGAGAGAGGCGCGGCACGGAGCGCGCGTGAGAACTCGGCAAAAGAGGTGTGCATGCGATGCCCGGTACGCGCGGAGTGCGCGGCGCACGCGCTTGCGGTACGGGAGCCGTACGGCGTGTGGGGCGGACTGACCGAGGACGAGCGTGAGGAGCTGATGGGGCGCGCGCGCACCCGGCTGATCACCGCGTCGGCCTCGACGTCGGCCTCGGCCTCCGCACCGGGTACGAACGGCTCGGACGGGCACGACAGCCACACCGACGACTGACAGAACGCGCACCGCCAGCACAACGAAGAAACGTTCCTGCACAGTCCTGCGAGGGTCTTCTCCCCACCCCGCCTCCCCCGCCCACGAGGGATCAGCGCGCGGCGGCCAGGACCAGTTGATCCAATGTCGCCGCCACCGCCGGCACCTTCGCCAGATCCGGCAGCGTCAGAGCGACGATCTCCCGGTGGACCGACGGCTCGACCGTGAGCGTACGGACACCCCTGGGGCGTACGGCCTCCAGCGCCAGCTCCGGCAGCATCGCCACCCCCAGCCCCGCAGCGACCAGGCCGATCACGGCCGGATAGTCGTCCGTCGCGAAATCGATCCTGGGCGTGAACCCCGACTCCTCGCAGGCGTCGACGAGTTGCTTGCGGCAGCGCGGACAGCCCGCGATCCACGGCTCGTCCGCCAGCTCACCGATCGCGACCGCTCCCGCACCCGCACCGTCACCCGCGCCCGTACCCACGCCTGCGCCTGCGCCCGCCCCCACGCCCGCGCCCGCCAGCCGGTGCCCCTCCGGGACCACCGCGACGAGCCGGTCCACCAGCAGGGGGCGCACGACCAGGTCGTCCCACTCCGCGGCGGAGCCGCCGTACCGGAACGCCAGCGCCACATCGCAGTCCCCCTCGCGCAGCATCACCGCGGAGGCGGGCGGCTCGGCCTCGACGAGCGAGACCCGTGTGCCCGGATGGGCCGCGCGCAGGGCGGCGAGCGCGGTGGGCACCAGTGTGGAGCTGCCGCTGGGGAACGAGACGAGCCGGACCCGGCCCGCCCGCAGCCCCGCGATGGCCGCCATCTCCTCCTCGGCGGCGGTGAGTCCGGCGAGAATGCCCGTCGCGTGCCGTACGAGCACCTCGCCCGCCTCCGTCAGCCGCGTCTCACGTCCGGTCCTCACGGTCAGCGGGGTGCCCGCGGACGCTTCGAGCGCCTTCATCTGCTGGCTGACCGCCGGCTGCGTACACCCCAGCTCACGCGCCGCCGCCGAGAAGGAGCCGGTGGCGGCCACGGTGCGCAGCACACGGAGATGACGGGCCTCGATCATCCCTCCACCATAAGAGGGTCTTTGGGATACCACCAGATAACGGATGAATCCTTTGAGGGAAGACCGGCCGAGCCCGGATACCGTGGCGGGATGAAGCTTCTGACCGTGAATGTGGGGCGGCCGAAGGCCGTGGAGTACGCCGACGCGGGCGTTACGGGAATCGACAAGCGGCCCGTCGACGGTCCCGTACGGGTGGCGGATCCGGGGCCGAAGGGCGAGGGCGGGAGCGGTCTCTCCGGGGACACGGTCTGCGATCTGCGCCACCACGGCGGCAGCGACCAGGCGGTGTACGCGTTCGCCCGGGAGGATCTGGACTTCTGGGAGCGGGAGTTGGGCCGGCCGCTGGCCAACGGCGCGTTCGGCGAGAATCTCACCACGTACGGGCTCGACATCACCGGCGCGAAGATCGGTGAGCGCTGGCGGATCGGCGCCGATGTGGTGCTGGAGACGACGAGCGGCCGGATTCCGTGCCGTACGTTCCAGGCCTGGCTGGGCGAGACGGGCTGGCTCAAGCGCTTCACGGGACAGGCCGTGACGGGCGCGTATCTGCGGGTCATCACTCCCGGCGAGATCCGCGCGGGCGACGCCATCGAGGTCGTCCACCGGCCCGCTCACGAGGTGACGGTGTCCATGGCGTTCCGTGCCGTCACCACCGAGCGTGCTCTGCTGCCGCGCCTCCTCGCGGCGGGAGAGGCGCTCCACGCCGGGAAGCTGAGGACCGCGCGCGAGTACGTGGCCCGGTACGGAGACGGCGTGACGACCGCGTAGAGGCGGCTCGTACGGGGGCGGCGGCGAGGCGGAATGGCCGGGCGGCGCACAAGCGGGCGGCGGTCGGATCCGAGCGGGGCTCAAGCGGTACTCAGGCAGGGCTCAGGCAGGACTCAAGCGGCGGTCAGGCGGGAATCAGGGTCGCCCCGAGGTCCGGGAATACCGGTGAAATGGCCCTGACCTGGGGCTTGTTGGGCGGAATACTTCGTGCGTAGGGGATGCCCCTGAGAGCGCGGGGCGGGGTCTCGGGGGCGCCTCGGGGGCGCCCCCGATGAAGTGGAGTGGCGCCCGCCGGGACGCTCGGAGCATGTCTGGCTTCAAGCGCGTCCTCATCATTCTGCTGTCGATCGGAATCGTTCTCACCCTGGCGACCGGCGGCGGTCTCCTCTGGGTGTACTCCGGCGCCAAGGTGTCCACGGCCGGCCGGGGCGGCTTCCGTAACGAACTGACCGTGCCGCCGCTCGCCAAGTCCTCGGTCGGCCCCGACGGCACCCGGGTCTTCGACCTGAGGATGCAGTCCGGCGAAACGGAGTTCACGGCCGGGAGCAAGACCCCGACCTGGGGCTTCAACGGCAGTTATCTGGGACCCACACTGCGCGCCGAGCGCGGCGAGAAGGTCCGGGTGCGGGTGCGGAACACCCTGGACGAGGCCTCGACCGTGCACTGGCACGGGATGCGTCTGCCCGCGAAGATGGACGGCGGTCCGCACCAGATGGTCGATCCCGGAGCGACCTGGTCGCCGCACTGGAAGATCGACCAGCCGGCCGCGACGCTCTGGTACCACCCGCATCCGCACGGCGAGACCGAGGACCACGTACAGCGCGGACTGGCCGGGATGTTCATCCTCGACGACGCGAAGTCCCTCGGACTCGGGCTGCCGGACACCTATGGCGTCAACGATCTCCCGCTGATCGTCCAGGACGTGAAGTTCGACGGAGCCCGGTTCGACCACGGACACGGGCTGTTGCAGACGGTCGGCTTCCTCGGTGACCGAACGATGGTGAACGGCACGCTCGACCCCTACCGCGTGGTCGGCGACGAACTCGTACGGCTGCGGCTCCTCAACGCCTCGACCGCCCGCACCTACGACTTCGGTTTCGACGACAGCCGCGCGTTCTCGCTCATCGCCACCGACGGCGGACTGCTGGAGAAGGCGGTGTCCATGGACCGGATCCAGCTCTCGCCCGGCGAGCGCGCCGAGATCGTGGTGCGGGTGCGGCCCGGGGAGCGGACCGTACTGCGCAGCTACCCGCTTTCCATCGGCCAGGACTTCTACAACCAGCGCTTCAACGGGGGCGACGACACCTTCGACATCCTGGAACTGCGTGCCCAGAAGCGGCTGCGGCACTCCCCCGCGCTGCCCGCCGCCCTCGGAAAGCCGGAGATACCGACCGGCGCGGGCGCCGCGCGCGGACGGTTCTTCGACCTCCAGCTCCCCGGGATCAACGGCCGGAGCATGAACATGAACCGGATCGACGACACGGTCACGCGCGGTACGACGGAGATCTGGACCATACGGAACAACAACGGCATGCCGCACAACTTCCATGTCCACGATGTGCAGTTCAGGGTTCTGTCGGTGAACGGCCGGGAACCGGAACCGGCTCTGCGCGGCGCCAAGGACACCGTCTTCATCCCGGACCGTACGACCGTGAAGCTGGCGATGCGCTTCGACGGACCCACCGACCCGAACACTCCGTACATGTACCACTGCCATCTGCTCTACCACGAGGACCAGGGGATGATGGGCCAGTTCGTGGTGGTCGAGAAGGGACAGCGGGCGGGCCGTCCATCTGCTGTCCACACACATCAGGGGCACTGACTCAGGCACTAACGTGCCGCGTATGACGACTGCTTTGATTACGGGCGCGACGGCTGGGATCGGCGCCGCCTTCGCGCGCCGGCTGGCGGCGGACGGGCACAATCTCGTACTGGTGGCGCGCGACACCACGCGCTTGCGGGAACAGGCCACCGAGCTGCACGACCGGCATGGCATCGAGGCCGAGGTGCTGACGGCCGACCTCTCCACCGACACCGGGATCGCGTCGGTGGAGAGGCGGCTCTCGGACCGCAGACAGCCGGTCGATCTCCTGGTCAACAACGCGGGCTTCGGCAACAAGGGACGTTTTCTCGATGTCACCATGGCCGATGAGCTGACGATGCTGAAGGTGCACTGCGAGGCGGTGCTGCGGCTGACCTCGGCGGCGGTCGCGGGGATGAGGGAGCGCGGCCGGGGCGGAGTCGTCAATGTGGCGTCGGTGGCGGCGTTCGTACCGCGCGGTACGTACGGTGCCTCGAAGGCCTGGGTCGTGCAGTTCACCCAGGGTGTGTCCCGGGATCTGGCCGGGACGGGGGTGCGGCTGATGGCGCTGTGCCCCGGATTCGTACGGACCGAGTTCCATGAACGGGCCGGAATGGGCACGGACAACATCCCGGGCTGGATGTGGCTCGACGCGGACAAACTGGTGGCGGCGGCGCTGGCGGATCTGTCCCGGGGGAAGACGGTGTCCGTGCCGGACCCCCGGTACAAGGCGCTGATGGGCGCGGTGAAACTGGCTCCGCGCGGCCTGCTCGGCGGAATCACCTCGAAGACGGGCCGCAAGTACGGCCCGCGGTAGGTCCCCGGGGCGGGGAGTCCGGCGGCGGACGCGCCGAGGCCCGGCGGCCCCTGTCGAAGGGGCGCCGGGCCTCGGTGCGTTCAGGCCGTGCGCGCGGGGCGGACCCGCGTCAGCGGCTCGTCAGTGGCTGTGGCTGTGGCCGTGGCCGCCGTGGCCCGCCTCGGCCTCGTCGTCGGCAGGCTTCTCGACGACCAGGGTCTCGGTCGTGAGCAGCAGCGACGCGATGGACGCGGCGTTCTCCAGCGCGGAACGGGTGACCTTCACCGGGTCGATGACGCCGGCCTTCACCAGGTCGACGTACTCACCGGTGGCCGCGTTGAAACCGTGGCCCTTGTCCTGCTCCGCCACCTTCGCGGTGATGACGTAGCCCTCAAGGCCGGCGTTCTCGGCGATCCAGCGCAGCGGCTCGACGACGGCGCGGCGGACGACCGCGACACCGGTCGCCTCGTCGCCCTCCTTGCCGAGGTTGCCGTCCAGCACCTTGGCCGCGTGCACCAGGGCGGAGCCACCACCGGAGACGATGCCCTCCTCGACCGCGGCGCGGGTCGCGGAGATGGCGTCCTCCAGACGGTGCTTCTTCTCCTTCAGCTCCACCTCGGTGGCGGCGCCGACCTTGATCACGCACACGCCGCCGGCCAGCTTCGCGAGGCGCTCCTGGAGCTTCTCGCGGTCCCAGTCGGAGTCCGTGCCCTCGATCTCGGCCTTGATCTGGTTGATACGGCCCGCGACGTCCCCGGAGTTGCCCCCGCCGTCGACGATGGTCGTGTCGTCCTTGGAGATGGTGACGCGGCGGGCGGAGCCCAGTACGTCCAGACCGGCCTGGTCGAGCTTGAGGCCGACCTCCTCGGCGATGACGGTCGCGCCCGTGAGGGTGGCGATGTCGCCGAGCATGGCCTTGCGGCGGTCACCGAAGCCAGGGGCCTTCACCGCGACCGCGTTGAAGGTGCCGCGGATCTTGTTGACGACGAGGGTGGAGAGCGCCTCGCCCTCGACGTCCTCGGCGATGATCAGCAGCGGCTTGGAGCCACCCGCCTGGATGACCTTCTCCAGCAGCGGCAGCAGGTCCTGGATGGAGGAGATCTTGCCCTGGTGGACCAGGATGTACGGGTCGTCGAGGACGGCCTCCATACGCTCCTGGTCGGTGACCATGTACGGGGAGAGGTAACCCTTGTCGAAGGCCATGCCCTCGGTGAAGTCCAGCTCCAGACCGAAGGTGTTGGACTCCTCGACGGTGATGACACCGTCCTTGCCGACCTTGTCCATCGCCTCGGCGATCAGCTCGCCGACCTGCTGGTCCTGCGCGGAGAGCGCGGCCACGGCGGCGATGTCGGACTTGTCCTCGATCGGACGGGCGGTCGCGAGCAGCTCGTCGGAGACGGCCTTGACCGCGGCGTCGATGCCCTTCTTCAGGGCGGCCGGGGAAGCGCCGGCGGCGACATTGCGCAGGCCCTCGCGGACCAGCGCCTGGGCCAGCACCGTGGCGGTGGTGGTGCCGTCACCCGCGATGTCGTTGGTCTTGGTCGCCACCTCCTTCACGAGCTGGGCGCCCAGGTTCTCGTACGGGTCGTCGATCTCCACCTCGCGGGCGATCGTGACACCGTCGTTGGTGATGGTGGGGGCGCCGAACTTCTTGTCGATGACGACGTTGCGGCCCTTGGGGCCGATCGTCACCTTCACCGTGTCGGCAAGCTTGTTGACGCCGCGCTCGAGGGCGCGACGGGCGTCCTCGTCGAACTTCAGGATCTTCGCCATGGGAGCTTTCTCTGTCCTCTCACACGAACCGCGCCCCTGTCCGCCCGGCAATCGCAGGG
>NZ_JBSGVS010000062.1:0-55572 GCF_053608565.1 Streptomyces sp. NPDC055025 | reverse complement strand
GGGTACGGGCGGGCCGGACGCGCCGGGGGACGGCCCCGCGGGCAGCGCGGGACCGTCCCCCCGGAGGTGACGTTTCTGCTGATATGTGGTGGGTTGGTCAGCCCTCTTCGTGGGCCACCGCGCGGCGGGCGTCCGCGTCGAGAACGCCCCAGCTGATGAGCTGCTCGGTCAGGACCGACGGCGACTGGTCATAGATCACGGCCAGGGTGCGCAGATCGTCCTGGCGGATCGACAGCACCTTGCCGTTGTAGTCGCCGCGCTGGCTCTGGATCGTCGCCGCGTACCGCTGGAGCGGGCCCGCCTTCTCCTGCGGCACATGGGCGAGCCGCTCCAGGTCGAGGACGAGCTTCGGCGGCGGCTCGGCGGCTCCGCCGGGCGTCGTGCCAGGAAGCAGTTCCTGCACGGGGACCCCGTAGAAATCCGCCAGCTCGGCGAGGCGCTGCACCGTCACGGCACGGTCGCCACGCTCGTACGAACCGACCACCACGGCCTTCCAGCGGCCCTGGGACTTCTCCTCCACGCCATGGAGCGAGAGGCCCTGCTGGGTGCGGATGGCGCGGAGTTTGGCCCCGAGCTGCTTTGCGTATTCGCTGGACATATAGCTCCCCGGACGAAGTCTGGTAACTCACTGTGAGGTTACGCAGCGTTACTTGGATGCGTCAAGCCGAGGGATCCGCGAGCGGCTCCCCGAGGGGCCTCCCGCCGCTTCCTGACTGCCTTCCGAGGGGGTGCCACCAGGTGTTCGACGGACGCCCTGCTAGCCTGGGTGGCGTAATTTCGACGTCCTTTAAAGTCCGTCCCGTGAGGCGGAGAAGGAGGTCCGTTTCGTATGGACACAGACACGCCGGACTCCCCGGCCGACAGCTCCGGCGCCGCGCGCCCCGTGCTGGAGGCCCCCGACATCGCACGGGTCCTGACCCGTATCGCCCACGAGATCGTCGAACGCGCCAAGGGCGCCGACGACGTGGTGCTGCTCGGCATTCCGACCCGCGGGGTCTTCCTGGCCCGCCGGCTGGCCGACAAGCTCGCGGAGATCACGGGACGCTCGATCCCGGTCGGCTCCCTCGACATCACCATGTACCGCGACGATCTGCGGCTGCGTCCGGCCCGTGCGCTGGCCCGTACCGACATTCCCGCCGACGGGGTCGACGGACGTCTCGTGGTCCTCGTCGACGATGTGCTCTTCTCCGGCCGGACCATCCGCGCCGCCCTCGACGCCCTCGGCGACATCGGCCGGCCCCGCGCCGTCCAGCTCGCCGTCCTCGTCGACCGCGGCCACCGCGAGCTGCCGATCCGCGCCGACTACGTCGGCAAGAACATCCCCACCTCGCTGCGGGAGACGGTCAAGGTCCAGCTCGCCGAGGAGGACGGCCGGGACACCGTGCTGCTCGGCCTCCAGCGGCCCTTCGCGTCCGGCGAGCGGTAGGGCCGCTTCCGTACGCTCCGATCCCCGTACGGACGCCTCCGGGCGCCCGCATGCCCGCACACCCAGACACCGGAGCACTCTCCCGATGCTGCGCCTCCCAGGGGCAAACGCCCGCACACCCGGCCATCTCATCTCGGCGGGCGATCTCAGCCGTGACGACGCCGTGCTGATCCTCGACACCGCGGAGGAGATGGCCCGGGTCGCCGACCGGCCCATCAAGAAGCTGCCGACCCTGCGCGGCCGTACGGTCGTGAATCTCTTCTTCGAGGACTCCACCCGCACCCGGATCTCCTTCGAGGCCGCGGCCAAGCGTCTGTCGGCCGATGTCATCAACTTCTCCGCCAAGGGCTCGTCCGTCTCCAAGGGCGAGTCGCTCAAGGACACCGCGCTGACCCTGGAGGCGATGGGCGCCGACGCCGTTGTCATCCGGCACCCCGCGTCCGGTGCCCCCTACCGGCTCGCCACCTCCGGCTGGATCGACGGCGCGGTCGTCAACGCGGGCGACGGCACCCATGAACACCCCACCCAGGCGCTGCTGGACGCCTTCACCCTGCGCCGCCGGCTGGTCGGCGCCGACCAGGGCACGGGGCGCGGTCTCGACGGGCGGCGGGTCACCATCGTCGGCGATGTGCTGCACAGCCGGGTCGCCCGCTCGAACATCCTGCTGCTGCACACGCTCGGCGCCCAGGTCACGGTGGTCGCCCCGCCCACACTCGTACCGATCGGCGTCGAGGGCTGGCCGTGCGAGGTCTCGTACGACCTGGACCGGGTGCTGCCCACGTCCGACGCCGTGATGATGCTGCGGGTGCAGCGGGAGCGGATGAACGCCGCGTTCTTCCCGACCGAGCGCGAGTACTCCCGCCGCTACGGGCTGGACGGCGACCGGATGAGCCGGATGCCCGAGGACTCCGTCGTGATGCACCCGGGCCCGATGAACCGCGGTATGGAGATCACCGCCGAGGTCGCCGACTCCGACCGCTGCACGGCCGTCGAGCAGGTCGCCAACGGTGTCTCGATCCGGATGGCCGTGCTCTATCTGCTGCTGGGCGGCAACGAGTCCGCCGTCACACATTCCCGCGCGTAACGAGGAGAACAGGTAACCATGAGCAAGATCCTTATCAGGGGCGCGCGGGTGCTCGGCGGCGAGCCGCGGGACGTACTGATCGACGGTGAGACCATCGCGGCGACGGGTACGGGACTGGACGCCGGCGACGCCACGGTCGTGGCGGCCGAGGGGCGCGTCCTGCTGCCCGGTCTGGTCGATCTGCACACCCATCTGCGCGAGCCCGGCCGTGAGGACTCGGAGACCGTCCTGACGGGCACCCGCGCCGCCGCCGTCGGAGGCTTCACCGCCGTCCACGCCATGGCCAACACCTTCCCCGTGGCCGATACGGCCGGTGTGGTGGAGCAGGTCTGGCGGCTGGGCCGGGAGTACGGCTACTGCGATGTCCAGCCGGTCGGCGCGGTGACCGTCGGGCTGGCGGGCAAGCACCTCGCGGAACTGGGCGCCATGCACGACTCCGCCGCCCAGGTGCGGGTCTTCTCGGACGACGGCAAGTGCGTGGACGACGCCGTGATCATGCGGCGGGCGCTGGAGTACGTGAAGGCGTTCGACGGGGTGATCGCGCAGCACGCCCAGGAGCCGCGGCTGACCGAGGGCGCGCAGATGAACGAGGGCGTCGTCTCCGCCGAGCTGGGGCTCGGCGGCTGGCCGGCCGTCGCCGAGGAGTCGGTCATCGCCCGCGATGTGCTGCTCGCCGCCCATGTCGGCTCCCGGGTGCACATCTGCCATCTGTCGACGGCCGGATCCGTGGAGCTGGTGCGCTGGGCGAAGTCCAAGGGCTGGAATGTCACGGCCGAGGTCACCCCGCACCATCTCCTTCTCACCGACGAGCTGGTCCGCACCTACGACCCCGTCTACAAGGTGAACCCGCCGCTGCGCACGGAGGCGGACGTACAGGCGCTGCGCGCGGCGCTCGCGGACGGCACGATCGACTGCGTCGCCACCGACCACGCCCCGCATCCGCACGAGGACAAGGACTGCGAGTGGGCCGCCGCCGCCATGGGCATGGTCGGTCTGGAGACGGCGCTGTCGGTCGTCCAGGAGACCATGGTGGAGACCGGGCTGCTGGACTGGGCGGGGGTGGCCGACCGGATGTCGTTCCGGCCGGCCCGTATCGGCCGTCTCACGGGCCACGGGCGTCCCGTCTCGGTGGGCGAGCCCGCCAACCTCACCCTGGTCGATCCGGCATACCGTGGTTCCGTGGACCCGGCGGGCTTCGCCTCCCGCAGCCGCAACACCCCCTACCAGGGCCGTGAGCTGCCAGGACGCGTCACCCACACCTTCCTCCGGGGCCGCGCCACGGTCGTCGACGGGAATCTGGCGTGACAAGTGCGATGGTTCATCTCCCTCCGGTCCCCCTGGCCGCCGAGCAGAAGTCGGCGGAGGTCACCGACTGGGCCGCCCGGACCGGCTGGGTCGTCGGTCTGCTGCTCTTCATCGCGCTCGTGTACTGGCTGATGCGCCAGGGCTGGAAGTGGCGCGGCAGTCTCCAGTCCGGGCTGCCCGAGCTGCCCACCGCGCCCGCCACGGCGGGCACGGACCGTACGGCGGGCACCGCCACGCTGGCCCTGACCGGCCGCTACCACGGCTCCACCACGGCGGGACAGTGGCTCGACCGCATCGTGGCCCATGGCCTGGGCGCCCGCAGCCGGGTGGAGCTGACGCTCACCGACGCGGGAGTGGAGGTCGTACGCCCCGGCGCCGACGACTTCTTCATCCCCGCCGCACAGCTCCGTGAGGCCCGGCTCGACAAGGGCATCGCGGGCAAGGTCCTCGCCGAGGGCGGACTGCTGATCATCACCTGGGAGCACGGCGGCACGCTGATCGACTCGGGCTTCCGCTCCGACCGCTCCGCCGAGCACACCGCCTGGGTCGAGGCCGTCAACTCCCCGCCCCGTGCCGCCGGGAGCGCCAAGGACACCGGCATGAGCGCCACGGCCCGCGCCGGGAGCGCCACGGACACCATGAAAGTCACACCCGTCACGACGGAAGGCCCCGCACGATGACCACCTCCACCCGGGGAACCGCCCGCGCCCAGGCGTCTCCCGCCGTACTCGTCCTGGAGGACGGCCGCAGCTTCCGCGGCCGTGCCTACGGGGCCGTGGGGGAGACCTTCGGCGAGGCGGTGTTCTCCACCGGAATGACCGGCTACCAGGAGACCCTCACCGACCCGTCGTACCACCGCCAGGTGGTCGTGATGACCGCCCCGCACGTCGGCAACACCGGTGTCAACGACGAGGACCCTGAGTCCCGGCGGATCTGGGTCGCCGGCTATGTCGTACGCGACCCCGCGCGCACGCCGTCCAACTGGCGCTCACGGCGCTCGCTCGACGAGGAACTCGTCGCCCAGGGCGTCGTCGGCATCAGCGGTATCGACACCCGCGCGCTCACCCGCCATCTGCGCGAGCGCGGCGCGATGCGCGTCGGGATCTTCTCCGGCGAGGCGCTCGCCGACGAGGCCGCACTGCTCGCGCGCGTCCAGGCGGTCCCGGAGATGTGCGGCGCCGATCTCTCCGCCGAGGTCGCCACCGCGCGTTCGTACGTCGTGCCCGCCATAGGCCGGAAGCGCTTCACCGTCGCCGCGCTGGACCTGGGCATCAAGGGCATGACCCCGCACCGGATGGCCGAGCGCGGTATCGAGGTGCATGTCCTGCCCGCCACCGCCACGCTCGACGAGGTGTACGCGACCGCCCCCGACGGGGTCTTCCTCTCCAACGGCCCCGGCGACCCGGCGACCGCCGATCTCACCGTCGTCAAGGGCGTCCTGGAGCGCGGCACCCCGCTCTTCGGCATCTGCTTCGGCAATCAGCTCCTCGGCCGCGCGCTCGGCTTCGGCACGTACAAGCTGAAGTACGGCCACCGCGGCATCAACCAGCCGGTGCAGGACCGGACGACGGGAAAGGTCGAGGTGACCGCGCACAACCACGGATTCGCCGTGGACGCCCCGCTCGACCAGGTCTCCGAGACCCCCTACGGCCGCGCCGAGGTCTCCCACGTCTGCCTCAACGACAACGTGGTCGAGGGGCTCAGGCTGCTCGACCGGCCGGTCTTCAGCGTCCAGTACCACCCCGAGGCGGCCGCGGGCCCGCACGACGCCGCGTACCTCTTCGACCGCTTCGTATCCCTGATGGAGGACCAGCGTGCCTAAGCGCACCGATATCCAGTCCGTCCTGGTCATCGGTTCAGGACCGATCGTCATCGGCCAGGCCGCCGAGTTCGACTACTCCGGCACCCAGGCCTGCCGCGTCCTCAAGGCCGAGGGCCTGCGCGTCATCCTGGTCAACTCCAACCCCGCCACGATCATGACGGACCCGGAGATCGCCGACGCCACCTATGTCGAACCGATCACCCCGGACTTCGTCGAGAAGATCATCGCCAAGGAGCGCCCCGACGCGCTGCTGCCCACCCTGGGCGGTCAGACCGCGCTCAACACCGCGATCTCCCTCCACGACGCGGGCACCCTCGACAAGTACGGCGTCGAGCTGATCGGCGCCAATGTCGAGGCGATCAACAAGGGCGAGGACCGCGATCTCTTCAAGGAGGTCGTCGAGGCCGTCCGCACGAAGATCGGGCACGGCGAGTCCGCGCGCTCGGTCATCTGCCACTCCATGGACGATGTCGTGGCCGGGGTCGGGACGCTCGGCGGCTATCCCGTCGTCGTCCGCCCCTCCTTCACCATGGGCGGCGCGGGCTCCGGCTTCGCGCACGACGAGGCGGAACTGCGCCGGATCGCCGGACAGGGCCTGATGCTCTCCCCGACCACCGAGGTGCTCCTGGAGGAGTCCATCCTCGGCTGGAAGGAGTACGAACTGGAGCTGATGCGCGACAAGAACGACAATGTCGTGGTCGTCTGCTCCATCGAGAACTTCGACCCGATGGGTGTGCACACGGGCGACTCGATCACCGTCGCGCCCGCGATGACGCTCACCGACCGCGAGTACCAGATCCTGCGGGACATCGGCATCGCCGTGATCCGCGAGGTCGGTGTCGACACCGGCGGCTGCAACATCCAGTTCGCGGTGAACCCCGAGGACGGCCGGGTCATCGTCATCGAGATGAACCCGCGCGTCTCCCGTTCCTCCGCGCTCGCCTCCAAGGCCACCGGATTCCCGATCGCGAAGATCGCCGCCCGGCTCGCCGTCGGCTACACGCTGGACGAGATCCCCAACGACATCACCGAGAAGACCCCGGCGTCCTTCGAGCCGACACTGGACTATGTCGTCGTCAAGGTGCCCCGCTTCGCCTTCGAGAAGTTCCCGGCCGCCGACGCCAGCCTCACCACCACCATGAAGTCGGTCGGCGAGGCCATGGCCATCGGCCGTAACTTCACCGAGGCGCTCCAGAAGGCGCTGCGCTCGCTGGAGAAGGCGGGCAGCCAGTTCTCCTTCGGCGACGACCCCGGCATCGTGGGGCCGGGCGCCAAGGACGCGCTCCTGGAGACCGCCAAGGTGCCCACCGACGGGCGGATCAACACCGTCATGCGGGCCATCCGCGCGGGCGCCACCCAGGAAGAGGTCTTCGAGGCGACGAAGATCGACCCGTGGTTCGTCGACCAGCTCTTCCTGATCAAGGAGTACGCCGACGAGCTGGCCGGCGCCGAGCGGCTCTCGCCCGAACTGCTCGCCGAGGCCAAGCGGCACGGCTTCTCCGACCAGCAGATCGCCGGGATCCGCGGTCTGCGCGAGGATGTGGTCCGCGAGGTCAGGCACGCCCTCGGGGTGCGCCCGGTCTACAAGACGGTGGACACCTGCGCCGCCGAGTTCGCCGCGAAGACCCCGTACTTCTACTCCTCGTACGACGAGGAGAGCGAGGTCGCCCCGCGCGAGAAGCCCGCCGTGATCATCCTCGGTTCGGGACCCAACCGGATCGGCCAGGGCATCGAGTTCGACTACTCCTGTGTCCACGCCTCCTTCGCGCTGAGCGAGGCCGGATACGAGACCGTGATGGTCAACTGCAACCCGGAGACCGTCTCCACCGACTACGACACCTCCGACCGGCTCTACTTCGAGCCGCTCACCCTGGAGGACGTCCTGGAGATCGTGCACGCCGAGTCCCAGGCCGGCCCGGTCGCGGGTGTCATCGTCCAGCTCGGCGGCCAGACCCCGCTCGGTCTGGCCCAGGCGCTCAAGGACAACGGCGTACCGGTCGTCGGCACGCCGCCCGAGGCGATCCACGCGGCCGAGGACCGCGGGGCCTTCGGCCGGGTCCTCGCCGAGGCGGGACTGCCCGCGCCCAAGCACGGCACCGCCACCACCTTCGCCGAGGCCAAGGCCATCGCCGACGAGATCGGCTACCCCGTCCTGGTGCGGCCCTCGTACGTCCTCGGCGGACGCGGCATGGAGATCGTGTACGACGAGACCAGGCTCTCCTCGTACATCGCCGAGTCCACCGAGATCAGCCCCACCCGGCCGGTCCTCGTGGACCGCTTCCTCGACGACGCCATCGAGATCGACGTGGACGCGCTCTACGACGGTACGGAGCTGTATCTCGGCGGGGTCATGGAGCACATCGAGGAGGCCGGGATCCACTCCGGCGACTCGGCGTGCGCCCTGCCGCCCATCACCCTGGGCGGCTTCGACATCAAGCGGCTGCGCGCCTCGACGGAGGCCATCGCCAAGGGCGTCGGGGTCCGCGGACTGATCAATATCCAGTTCGCGCTGGCCGGGGACATCCTGTACGTCCTGGAGGCCAACCCGCGCGCCTCCCGTACGGTCCCCTTCACCTCCAAGGCGACCGCCGTACCGCTCGCCAAGGCCGCCGCCCGGATCTCGCTGGGCGCCACCGTCGCCGAACTGCGCGCGGAGGGCCTGCTGCCTGCCCAGGGCGACGGCGGCACGCTGCCGCTCGACGCGCCGATCTCGGTCAAGGAGGCCGTGATGCCGTGGTCGCGCTTCCGCGACATCCACGGGCGCGGGGTGGACACCGTCCTCGGCCCGGAGATGCGCTCCACCGGCGAGGTCATGGGCATCGACTCGGCCTTCGGCACGGCGTACGCCAAGTCGCAGGCCGGAGCGTACGGCCCGCTGCCCACCAAGGGCCGCGCCTTCATCTCCGTCGCCAACCGCGACAAGCGCTCGATGATCTTCCCGGCGCGTGAACTGGTCGCCCACGGCTTCGAACTGCTCGCCACCTCCGGCACCGCCGAGGTCCTCAGGCGCAACGGCATCCACGCGGTCGTGGTGCGCAAGCAGAGCGAGGGCGAGGGCCCGGACGGCGAGAAGACCATCGTCCAGCTCATCCACGACGGCGAGGTGGATCTCATCGTCAACACCCCGTACGGGACCGGTGGCCGCCTCGACGGCTACGAGATCCGTACGGCCGCCGTGGCGCGGTCCGTGCCCTGTCTGACGACGGTCCAGGCGCTGGCCGCCGCCGTCCAGGGCATCGACGCCCTCAACCACGGCGAGGTCGGTGTCCGCTCGCTCCAGGAGCACGCGCGGCGGCTGACCGCGGCGCGCGAGGACTAGGCCCGGGGGAAGAGCCACTTCATGTACGGAATTTTCTTCAGGCTGGTCTTCCGGCGGATGGACACGGAGCGTGCCCACCATCTCGCCGTCGGCTGGATCCGGTTCGTGGCCCGTGTTCCCGTGCTGCGTACGTTCGTCGCCGCGGCCCTCGCGCCGCGCTTCGGGGAACTGCGTACCGAGGCGTTCGGACTGCGGATGCACGGCCCCTTCGGACTCGCCGCCGGCTTCGACAAGAACGCCCTGGCCATCGACGGCATGTCCATGCTCGGCTTCGACCACATCGAGATCGGTACGGTCACGGGCGAGCCGCAGCCGGGCAACCCCAGGAGGCGGCTCTTCCGCCTCGTGGCCGACCGCGCCCTGGTCAACCGGATGGGCTTCAACAACGAGGGCTCGGCCGCCGTGGCGGCCCGGCTGGGGGCCCGCAGGGCGGTCTTCAGGACGACGGTCGGCGTCAACATCGGCAAGACCAAGGTCGTCCCCGAGAGTGAGGCGGTCGCGGACTATGTTCTCTCGACGGAGCGGCTGGCGGGCCACGCCGACTATCTCGTGGTCAATGTCAGTTCGCCCAACACCCCCGGACTGCGCAGCCTCCAGGCCGTCGATCTGCTCAGGCCGCTGCTGAGCGCCGTACGGGAAGCGGCCGACCGTACCGTCACCGGCCGCCGGGTCCCGCTGCTGGTCAAGATCGCGCCCGATCTCGCGGACGAGGACGTCGACGCCGTGGCCGACCTCGCCGTCGAACTCGGTCTGGACGGGATCATCGCCACCAACACCACCATCGCCCGCGAGGGGCTCGGGCTGCGCTCGGACCCCGGGCTGATCGCGGAGGCCGGCGGACTGTCCGGCGCGCCCCTCAAAGCACGCTCGCTGGAGGTGCTGCGCCGGCTGTACGCGCGGGTGGGCGACCGGATCACGCTGGTCGGGGTCGGCGGGATCGAGGACGCCGAGGACGCCTGGCAGCGCATTCTGGCCGGTGCCACGCTGGTCCAGGGGTACAGCGCCTTCATCTACGAGGGCCCGTTCTGGAGCCGCGCCGTCCACAAGGGACTAGCGGCCCGGCTCCGGGTCAGTCCGTACAGCACGCTCGCCGAGGCCGTCGGCGCAGACACCCGGAAGGTGACCGCATGACCGAGGAACTGTCCGGCACCGGTCCCGAGGGGCACGGGGACCGTCGGGGCCGGCAGGACGGGCAGGGTCACCGGGGCCGACGGGACGGCCAGGACGGGCAGGCGCCCTTCGGTGCCCGGCTGCGGCAGGCCATGGACACCAGGGGACAGCTCTGCGTCGGCATCGACCCGCACGGCTCGCTGCTCACGGCCTGGGGCCTGAGCGACGATGTCGCCGGTCTGGAGCGCTTCACCCGTACAACGGTGGAGGCTCTGGCCGACCGGGTGGCCGTACTCAAACCGCAGTCGGCGTTCTTCGAGCGCTTCGGATCGCGCGGTATCGCCGTACTGGAGAAGGCCGTCGAGGAGGCTCGGGCGGCCGGGGCGCTGGTCCTGATGGACGCCAAGCGCGGTGACATCGGCTCGACGATGGCCGCGTACGCGGCGACGTACCTGGACAAGGACTCGCCGCTCTTCTCGGACGCGGTCACGGTCTCGCCGTACCTCGGCTTCGGATCCCTGCGGCCGGCGCTGGACGCGGCGGCCGTCTCGGGCGCCGGGGTGTTCGTGCTCGCGCTCACCTCCAACCCGGAGGGCGGCGAGGTGCAGCGCGCCACCGCCCCCGACGGGCGGTCGGTGGCACAGCTCATGCTCGACCACATGGCCGCGGAGAACGCGGGTGCAGAGCCGCTCGGATCGGTCGGCGCGGTCGTCGGGGCGACCCTCGCGCGCGCGGGCGCGGATCTCGCGATCAACGGTCCGCTGCTCGCCCCCGGCATCGGCGCGCAGGGCGCGACCCCCGCCGATCTGCCCGGCCTGTTCGGCGCCGAGGTGGGCCGGGTGGTGCCCAGCGTCAGCCGGGGCGTGCTGCGCCACGGTCCGGACATCAGTGCCCTTCGGGAGGCCGCGCGGCGGTTCGCGGACGAGGTGCGGACCGCCGTGTCCGCTTCGTAGGGCCCTGTACGCATGACTGCCGCCTTGCCGGGATCGTCCGAGTGTGACCGGTACGGGGATGCCCCTCCGCCTCGCGTCCGCACGCGCCGGGTGCCGCGCCGGGTGCCGCGAAACCCGCCCCGTGCGCGGGTGGCGGGAGGCGGGACGTACCCGCCCGGCGGGAGCTTGCCCCGTACACGCGGACGCCGGTCGCGGGGTTCTCGTCGGGTTCGCTGACCAAAAAGTTGGGCAAAATGACCAAAATGTCACCCCCGATCGATGCTGACCAGGACTTTTCGTCTGTTCTCGCTGACTCCAGCGGCCTTGGCCGCTAGTCTCCGTCGAGAGCCAACGTGCAGTACGTTGCCCGTTGCTCGCCTGGTGTGGGGCGAACAGGTTCCTCACCGGTCCGTATCCGACAGTTCGACATCCGAGGTGACGTAGGCGTGGCTCTTCCGCCCCTTACCCCTGAACAGCGCGCAGCCGCGCTCGAAAAGGCCGCCGCGGCTCGCCGGGAGCGGGCCGAGGTCAAGAATCGACTCAAGCACTCCGGCGCCTCTCTCCATGACGTCATCAAGCAGGGCCAGGAGAATGACGTCATCGGGAAGATGAAGGTCTCCGCACTGCTCGAGTCCCTGCCCGGCGTGGGCAAGGTCCGCGCCAAGCAGATCATGGAGCGGCTCGGTATCTCCGAGAGCCGGCGTGTCCGAGGTCTCGGCTCCAACCAGATCGCCTCCCTTGAGCGCGAGTTCGGCGGCAGCGGCGCCTGACGTTCCCGGAGACTCCCGGGAACCTGGATAATCGCTGCATGGCAGCAGAGGCACGACCGCGGCTGACCGTGCTCTCCGGCCCCTCCGGGGTCGGTAAGAGCACGGTCGTCGCCCATATGCGCAAGGTCCACCCCGAGGTATGGCTCTCGGTGTCGGCCACCACCAGAAAGCCGCGCCCCGGCGAACGCCACGGCGTCCAGTACTTCTTTGTCACCGACGAGGAGTTCGACAAACTGGTCGCCAATGGTGAATTGCTGGAATGGGCGGAGTTCGCGGGCCACCGTTACGGCACTCCGCGGCAGGCGGTCCTCGACCGGCTGGGCGCGGGTGAGCCCGTACTCCTGGAGATCGATCTCCAGGGCGCCCGGCAGGTCAAGGAATCGATGTCCGATTCCCGGCTGATCTTTCTGGCCCCGCCGAGCTGGGACGAGCTGGTGCGCCGGCTCACCGGCCGGGGTACCGAGTCGCCCGAGGTGATCGAGCGCCGCCTGGCGGCCGCCAAAGTGGAACTGGCCGCCGAGTCGGAGTTCGATACGACCCTGGTCAACACCTCGGTCGAGGACGTCGCGCGTGAGCTGCTAGCCTTGATGGCAGTTGCATGATCTTTTGTGGGCTTTTCCCGATTCGGGAATCCCACGTCGGCGGCGCCGGTCCGGGCCGCCGATATCTCCCTGAATTTTCTTCGGAAGGCTAGAGAGTGTCCTCTTCCATCACCACGCCCGAGGGCATCATCAACCCGCCGATCGATGAGCTGCTCGAGGCCACGGACTCGAAGTACAGCCTCGTGATCTACGCGGCGAAGCGCGCGCGCCAGATCAACGCGTACTACTCGCAGCTCGGCGAAGGCCTGCTCGAGTACGTCGGTCCGCTGGTGGACACCCACGTCCACGAGAAGCCGCTCTCCATCGCCCTGCGCGAGATCAACGCGGGTCTGCTGACCTCCGAGGCCATCGAGGGCCCGGCTCAGTAGTTCATACATTCGCACTTTCTCTCGTTTATCCACAGGCCCGGCAGCGCGCTGCCGGGCCTGTGGTGTGTCATGTCCTTACGAGAGATCGAGGGGAGACACGGTGGAGAAGCCGAAGGTCGTTCTGGGGGTCGCGGGCGGGATCGCCGCGTACAAGGCGTGCGAGCTGCTGCGCGGACTCACCGAGTCCGGCCATGACGTACGGGTCGTGCCGACCGCTGCCGCGCTGCGTTTCGTCGGGGCCGCGACCTGGTCGGCGCTCTCCGGCCATCCCGTCTCCACCGAGGTCTGGGCCGATGTCCATGAGGTGCCGCACGTACGGATCGGGCAGTCCGCCGATCTGGTGGTCGTCGCCCCGGCCACCGCGGATCTGCTCGCCAAGGCGGCGCACGGTCTCGCCGACGATCTGCTCACCAGCACGCTCCTCACCGCCCGCTGTCCGGTCGTCTTCGCCCCGGCCATGCACACGGAGATGTGGGAGCATCCCGCCACCCAGGAGAATGTCGCGACGCTGCGCCGCCGGGGGGCCGTGGTCATCGAGCCCGCGGTCGGCCGGCTCACCGGTGTCGACACCGGCAAGGGACGGCTGCCCGATCCGGGCGAGATTTTCGAGCTCTGCCGCCGGGTCCTGGCGCGCGGTGCCCGGGAGCCGGATCTGGCGGGCCGCCATGTCGTGGTCAGCGCGGGGGGTACGCGCGAGCCGCTCGACCCCGTGCGCTATCTGGGGAACCGCTCCTCGGGCAAGCAGGGATTCGCGCTGGCCCGTACGGCGGCCGCCCGGGGAGCCAGGGTCACTCTGATCGAGGCCAATACGGGGATGACGGACCCGGCGGGTGTCGATGTGGTCCATGTCGGGACGGCAGTGCAGCTCAGGGAGGCGGTGCTGAAGGCCGCGGCGGAGGCGGACGCGGTGGTCATGGCGGCTGCCGTCGCCGACTTCAGGCCGGCCGTGTACGCCGAGGGGAAGATCAAGAAGAAGGACGGCGAGGAGCCCGCTCCGGTCGCACTGCTGCGCAACCCGGACATCCTCGCCGAGATCTCGGCCGAGCGCGCGCACGGGGACCAGGTGATCGTCGGTTTCGCCGCGGAGACGGACGACGTGCTCGCGAACGGCCGGCGCAAGCTGCTGCGCAAGGGGTGCGACCTGCTGGTGGTCAATGAGGTGGGGGAGCGGAAGACCTTCGGCACGGAGGAGAACGAAGCGGTCGTGCTGGCCGCGGACGGCGGGGAGACCCCGGTGCCCTACGGGCCGAAGGAGGCCCTCGCGGATGTCGTCTGGGATCTGGTGGTGCCGAGGCTGGGGCGCGGTCCTGGCGGTCCGGGGCCGGATCGGGAGCCGGAGGGCGAACCGCGGTAGCGACGGCGACCGGGCGGTGGAGAGAACGGGAGAAATGGGGAGTGAACGGGTGCGGTTGTGACACATTCCGGGGCTCGTGTGAATTCTGTGTTGCGTGTCCTTCGGTCGGCCCCTTTTCCGGAAGTGCTTCCGGAGCAGCCGTTCCCGGCACTAGAGAACTGCTCTAATCCGGCGCAGCGGGCCCTGGCCAGGGGCGATCGCGGTATCGCATAATGCAGTGCCGCGGGCGACGGGACTCCCACAGAACGAGACACTTCGCCCCGTGGTGTCATACGACCGATAAAGTGGTCGTGGTCCGTCGCGGGGCTGCAGCCCCCCGCCGGTCCGCCAATGATCAGCCAGCAGCCGCTGCAACCTCAGGGAGCGATGTGTCCCGCCGTCTGTTCACCTCGGAGTCCGTGACCGAAGGTCACCCCGACAAGATCGCTGACCAGATCAGCGACACCATTCTTGACGCGCTCCTGCGGGAGGACCCGTCCTCCCGCGTCGCCGTGGAGACCTTGATCACCACCGGTCAGGTCCATGTGGCCGGCGAGGTCACGACCAAGGCCTACGCGCCGATCGCCCAGCTCGTCCGGGACAAGATCCTGGAGATCGGCTACGACTCCTCGAAGAAGGGCTTCGACGGCGCCTCCTGCGGCGTCTCGGTGTCCATCGGCGCGCAGTCGCCCGACATCGCCCAGGGCGTCGACACGGCGTACGAGAAGCGTGTCGAAGGTGACGAGGACGAGCTGGACAAGCAGGGCGCCGGCGACCAGGGCCTGATGTTCGGCTACGCCTGCGACGAGACGCCCGAGCTGATGCCGCTCCCGATCCACCTCGCGCACCGGCTCTCGCGCCGTCTCTCCGAGGTCCGCAAGAACGGGACCATCCCGTATCTGCGCCCCGACGGCAAGACCCAGGTCACCATCGAGTACGACGGCGACAAGGCCGTCCGGCTCGACACCGTCGTCGTCTCCTCGCAGCACGCCTCCGACATCGACCTGGACTCGCTGCTCGCGCCCGACGTGCGTGAGTTCGTCGTCGAGCACGTCCTCCAGGAGCTGGTCGACGACGGCATCAAGCTGGAGACCGAGGGCTACCGCCTGCTGGTCAACCCGACCGGACGCTTCGAGATCGGCGGCCCGATGGGCGACGCCGGTCTGACCGGCCGCAAGATCATCATCGACACCTACGGCGGCATGGCCCGTCACGGCGGCGGCGCCTTCTCCGGCAAGGACCCGTCGAAGGTCGACCGCTCCGCGGCGTACGCGATGCGCTGGGTCGCGAAGAACGTCGTGGCGGCGGGCCTGGCCTCACGCTGCGAGGTCCAGGTCGCCTACGCGATCGGCAAGGCCGAGCCGGTCGGTCTCTTCGTCGAGACCTTCGGCACCGCCACGGTCGACACCGAGAAGATCGAGCAGGCCATCGGCCAGGTCTTCGACCTCCGCCCGGCCGCGATCATCCGCGACCTCGACCTGCTCCGCCCGATCTACTCCCAGACGGCGGCGTACGGCCACTTCGGCCGCGAGCTCCCCGAGTTCACCTGGGAGACCACGGACCGGGTGGACGCCCTCCGCGAGGCCGCGGGCCTCTGACCCACCGAGCCCCGCACCGGCTTTCAACGGCCCCGGACCGCAGGACGGTCCGGGGCCGTTCCCTGTGCGCCGCGGCACGGCTCCGTGCGCGTGGGGCGGGACGACCACAGAAGGTGGGAGTGTCGGTGGGGTCTGGTAGGTATGGAGCTGTGAGCAGCGATGACGGGCGGTCTCGGGATCCCGCCGGTGGTGGGCCTGAGCAGCTTGCGCTCATTCGGGAGAGTGTGCGGAAGGCGAAGGTGCCGCGGGCCAAGCCGCGGACGTGGCGGGGGGCCGCGCTGGCCGGTGGGTTGCCGGTGGCGCGGGTGGTGGTGAACAAGGGGGTGCTGCATCTCGACCAGTTCTTCGACTACGCCGTGCCGGAGGAGCTGGACGAGGTGGCGCGGCCGGGGGTGCGGGTGCGGGTGCGGTTCGGGGCCGGGGCGCATCAGGTGCGGGGCGGGCGGCGCGAGGGCGGGCGTCTGATCGACGGGTTCGTCGTCGAGCGGCGGGCCGACACCGACTACACGGGGCCGCTGGCCGCGCTGGCCGATGTGGTCTCGCCCGAGCCGGTGCTCAGCGCCGAGCTGCTCGGGCTCGCGCGGGCCGTGGCGGACCGGTACGCGGGAAGTCTCGCGGATGTCCTCCAGCTCGCGATCCCGCCGAGGAACGCGCGGGCCGAGTCGAAGCCGTCCCCCGAGCCGCTGCCGCCGCCGGCCGCGCCCGAGCCGGGGACATGGGAGCGGTACGACAACGGGGCGGCGTTCCTCGACGCGCTCGCCGGCGGCGGTGCGCCGCGTGCCGTATGGACCGCGCTGCCCGGACCGTACTGGGCGGACGAACTGGCACGCGCGGTGGCGGCGACGCTCGCCTCCGGGCGGGGCGCGCTCGTCGTCGTCCCGGACGGGCGGGTCGCCGCACGGGTCGACGCGGCGCTCACGGCACTGCTGGGCACCGGCCGGCACGCGCTGCTCACCGCCGAAGCGGGCCCCGAGAAGCGCTACCGCGAGTGGCTCGCGGTACGGCGCGGCGCCGTGCGCGCGGTCGTCGGGACCCGTGCCGCGATGTTCGCGCCGGTCCGGGATCTCGGGCTGGTGGCCATCTGGGACGACGGCGACGGCAGCCACAGCGAGCAGCACGCGCCCCAGCCGCACGCCCGCGAAGTCCTGCTGCTGCGCGCCGCGCACGACAAGTGCGGCTTCCTGCTGGGCGGTACGGGATGCACCGTCGAGGCGGCGCAGCTCGTCGGTACGGGCTGGGCGCTGCCGCTGACGGCCCCCCGGGAGCGGGTGCGTATCGCCGCGCCCCTCGTCCGTACCGTCGGCGACGGCGAACTGGCGCGGGACGAGGCGGCCCGCGCGGCCCGGTTGCCCAGCCTCGCCTGGCAGGCGGTCAGGGACGGGCTGAAGAGCGGCCCGGTGCTGGTGCAGGTGCCCCGACGCGGCTATGTACCCCGGCTGGCGTGCGAACGCTGCCGTACGCCCGCCCGATGCCGCCACTGCGCCGGACCGCTGGAGGCACCCCGGGAGCGGGAGCTGCGGTGCGCCTGGTGCGGCCGTGACGAACCGGGCTGGCACTGCGCGGAGTGCGGCGGTACGCGGTTGCGCGCGCAGATCGTAGGGGCGCGGCGGACGGCGGAGGAGCTGGGCCGGGCGTTTCCCGCCGTCCCCGTCCGTACGTCCGGCCGGGACCATGTCCTCGACTCCGTACCGGGCCGCCCCGCGCTCGTGGTCAGCACGCCGGGCGCCGAGCCGGTGGCCGAGGGCGGTTACGCGGCGGCGCTGCTGCTCGACGGCTGGGCGATGCTCGGACGGCCGGACCTGCGGGCGGGCGAGGAAGCCCTGCGCCGCTGGATACAGGCCGCCGCCCTGGTGCGCGGACAGAGCGAGGGCGGCACGGTCGTGGTCGTCGCCGAGCCCACCCTGCGGCCGGTGCAGGCGCTGGTGCGCTGGGATCCGGTGGGGCACGCGCGGCGTGAGCTGGCCGAGCGGGCCGAGCTGGGGTTCCCGCCGGTGTCGCGGATGGCGGCGGTGACGGGCCGGGCGGAGGCGGTGAGCACATTCCTGGCCGCGGCCGGGCTGCCGCAGGACGCCGAGGTGCTCGGCCCCGTACCGCTGCCGCCGACGGACCCGGGCAGACCGCGCAGGCAGGGCGATCCGCCGCCGGGGGAGCACTGGGAGCGAGCGCTGCTACGGGTACCACCGGGCAGCGGCGCGGCCCTGGCGGGAGCCCTGAAGTCGGCGCAGGCGGCCCGTCTAGCCCGGGGCGGCGGCGATCCCGTACGCGTAAGGATCGACCCCCCGGACATCGGCTGACCCGGACCCGGACCCGGCCGATCGCTTCCCGGCATCCGGGGCCCGGCACCCGGCACCCGGCCCTCCCGTACCCGGCCCCGGCACCCTGGGCCCGTCCCGCGACGGAAGGGACGCCGGCCGGCCCGGGGTCCGGGCCGGTCACACCGACGGACCGGGGCCGCGCCCCGGACCGTCGTCCGAGCGGCGCTCGTCGGCGGATCAGCCGCCGCGGGGGCCCGGGAAAGCCGGTGGACGGGGATCCTCGCGGAGGGCCTGCGTCGTCGCCGTCGGCTGCGGTGGCATCGAGCGGGCGGCCGGCACCGCCGGGACGGCGCTCGGCACCGTCACCGTCTCCTGCGCGCGGTCCGCGTCGCCCGCGCCCGGCTGCTGTGCGGCCCGGCGCGTGCCGTAACGGCGGTGCACCGCCTGCTTCGTGACCCCCAGCGCGGAGCCCACCGCGTCCCACGAGAATCCCAGCGAGCGGTCGAAGTCCACGGCCGCGGTCACCAGGGTCTCGACGCTGTCCCTCAGCTCCTGTGCCAGACGGACGGTCGGGGCGGGGGCCCTGCCGTAGACGACGAAGCCCGTGGACGGGCCCGAACGGCGCGGGCGGTAGACATTGCCCAACTGGGCGGTGAGGGTGCGCAGCGCGTCCACCTGCCGCCGGACCCGCTCGATGTCCCGCACCAACAGGTGGAGACTTGCACGGGCTTGTGCGTCGTGGGTTGCGTGGTCGGCCATGAACAAGCCTCTCGAACCGGCGTTGAAAAGGATCCGGGCCGCACCGGTGCGGCCCGCGTTGGTCAATCTCCCTTGACAACGCGCCACCCGGCGATGTGGTCACGCTGCGGGGGCGTGTGCGCATATGCGCGGGGCGCGCACACCGACGTACGCCCCCTGCGGCCCCCCGCCGTCGTGGCCCATAGACTGGTGCGTCGCTCGTCACCGTACGTATCAGCCCGAGAGGCAGTCAGCCACCGATGAAGCTCGTCTTCGCCGGCACCCCCGAGGTCGCCGTACCCGCCCTGGACGCACTCATCGCCTCCGACCGGCATGAGGTCGCCGCCGTCGTGACCCGGCCCGACGCGCCCGCGGGCCGCGGACGCAGGCTGGTCGCCAGCCCCGTCGCCCAGCGCGCGGAGGAGTCGGGCATCGAGGTGCTCAGGCCCGCCAGGCCACGGGACGAGGACTTTCTCGCGCGGCTGCGCGAGATCGGTCCCGACTGCTGCCCCGTCGTCGCGTACGGCGCCCTGCTGCCGAGGGTCGCCCTCGATGTGCCCGCCCACGGCTGGGTGAATCTGCACTTCTCGCTGCTGCCCGCCTGGCGCGGTGCCGCGCCCGTGCAGCACGCGGTCATGGCGGGCGACGAGATGACCGGTGCGGCCACCTTCCTGATCGAGGAGGGCCTGGACTCGGGACCGGTGTACGGCGTGCTCACCGAGCATGTACGGCCCACCGACACCAGCGGCGATCTGCTGACCAGACTGGCCTTCGCCGGCGCGGGACTGCTCGTCGCGACCATGGACGGCATCGAGGACGGCACGCTCAAGCCCGTGCCGCAGCCCGCCGAGGGCATCTCGCTCGCGCCCAAGATCAGCGTCGAGGACGCACAGGTGGAGTGGACCGCGCCCGCTCTCCGGGTCGACCGGGTCGTCCGCGCCTGCACTCCCGCGCCCGGCGCCTGGACCGTCTTCCGCGGGGAGCGGCTCAAGCTGATCCAGCTCGCGCTGCTGGCGGACCGTACGGAACTGGCGCCCGGGACCCTGGCCGCCGGCAAGAACAATGTGCACGTCGGCACCGGTTCGCACGATGTCGAGCTGCTCTGGGTCCAGCCGCAGGGCAAGAAGCCGATGCGCGCGGCCGACTGGGCACGCGGGGTACGGATCGCCCCGGGCGAACGGCTCGGCGCGGACCACTGACGCGCGGGCCGGTCAGGTGTGGCGCTTCGAAGAGCGGCCCGCCGGCGGGCGTCCCGCTCGGGCGTCCCTCTCTGTCGCGGGCGTCCCTCTCGGACGTCCCCGGCGGGCGTCGCGCCCCCGTCACGGCCCGCCGGGGCGGCCGGGTGTGCCGGGCGGCGGTACACGGTTCTTTCCGGCCACCGGGCAGCGCTTAGGCTGGTGGCGATCACCATCTCTCACCGCGGAGCACCTTTGAACGCGCAGGCCCCTCACCGTCCCGCCAAGCCGTACCGCCGCCCCAAGAAGGACCCCGTCCGGATCCTCGCCTTCGAGGCGCTCAGGGCCGTCGACGAGCGGGACGCGTACGCCAATCTCGTACTGCCCCCGCTGCTGAAGAAGGCCCGCGAGAACAGCGGCTTCGAGCCACGGGACGCCGCGCTCGCCACCGAGCTGGTGTACGGGACGCTGCGCCGCCAGGGCACGTACGACGCGATCATCTCGGCCTGTGTCGACCGGCCGCTGCGTGAGGTCGACCCACCGGTGCTCGATGTGCTCGCGCTCGGCGCGCACCAGCTTCTCGGTACGCGGATCCCGACCCACGCCGCGGTCTCCGCGAGCGTGGAACTGGCCCGGGTGGTGCTCGGCGACGGACGCGCGCGGTTCGTCAACGCGGTGCTGCGGAAGATCGCGCAGGACGATCTGGACACCTGGCTGGAGCGGGTCGCCCCGCCGTACGAGGAGGACGCGGAGGACCATCTCGCGGTCGTCCACTCGCACCCCCGCTGGGTGGTCTCGGCGCTCTGGGACGCGCTCGGCGGCGGTCGCGCGGGGATCGAGGACCTGCTCGAAGCCGACAACGAGCGGCCCGAGGTCACCCTGGTCGCCCGGCCCGGCCGCGCCTCCACCGAGGAACTGCTGACCGCGCTGGGCGAGGACGGCGCGCTCCCCGGCCGCTGGTCGCCGTATGCCGTACGGCTCAGCGAGGGCGGCGAACCGGGCGCGCTCGACGCCGTACGGGAGGGCCGGGCCGGTGTCCAGGACGAGGGCAGCCAGCTCGTCGCGGTCGCCGTCGCCGACGCACCGCTGGAGGGCCCCGACGCGCGCTGGCTCGACGGCTGCGCGGGACCCGGCGGCAAAGCTGCGCTGATGGCGGCGCTGGCAGCCGAACGCGGCGCGACCCTGGTCGCCGCCGAGAAGCAGCCGCACCGGGCCAGGCTCGTGGCACGCGCGCTCGCCGGGAACCCCGGCCCGTACCAGGTCGTCACCGCGGACGGCACCCGCCCGCCCTGGGTCCCCGGCTCCTTCGACCGGGTCCTGGTCGATGTCCCCTGCTCGGGCCTCGGCGCGCTGCGGCGCAGGCCGGAGGCGCGCTGGCGCCGTCGTCCGGAGGACCTGGAGGGCTTCGCGCCGCTCCAGCGCGGACTGCTGCGGGGAGCCTTCGACGCCGTACGGGTCGGTGGAGTCGTCGGGTACGTGACCTGCTCCCCGCATCCCGCGGAGACCAAGGCCGTCGTCGAGGACGTCCTCAGGGGGCGCGGCGGTCCGGCGGTGCGGGCCGAATGGATCGACGCCAGAGCGCTGATGCCGGGCGTACCGGCGCTCGGTGACGGCCCCGACGTCCAGCTCTGGCCGCATCTGCACGGGACGGACGCGATGTATCTGGCCCTGCTGCGCCGCACGGCCTGAGCGCACGGCACCGCGCCCTCGTACCGGTCTCCCGACCTCCGCTTCCGGCCTGCCGAGCGGCACCGAATCCGCCGCTTTGGGCGGACTGTGTCGCTCCCCTTCGGCATTGGTTCGCACAGAGGTACGCCGGGCGGTCAGGAAGTGGTCCGGAACATGGCAGGCTTGGCACATGGCCCAGATCAACCCCAGCATCCTGTCCGCCGACTTCGCCCGTCTCGCCGAGGAGGCGGCGGCGGTCGACGGCGCCGACTGGCTCCATGTCGATGTCATGGACAACCACTTCGTGCCCAATCTGACCCTGGGCGTACCGGTGGTCGAAGCGCTCGGCCGGGCGGCGGACACCCCGCTGGACTGCCATCTCATGATCGAGGACCCCGACCGCTGGGCACCCCAGTACGTCGAGGCGGGTGCGGGCTCCGTGACCTTCCATGTGGAGGCCGCGGCGGCTCCCGTACGGCTGGCGCGTGAGATCCGGGCCAAGGGGGCGCGGGCGTCCATGGCGCTGAAGCCCGCGACGCCCGTCGAGCCGTACGAGGATCTGCTCCCCGAGCTGGACATGCTGCTGATCATGACCGTGGAGCCGGGCTTCGGCGGTCAGGCCTTCCTGGACATCATGCTGCCCAAGATCCGCCGTACCCGGGAGCTGATCTCCAAGCACGGACTGGAGCTCTGGCTCCAGGTCGACGGAGGGGTCTCGGCGAGCACCATCGAGCGATGCGCCGAGGCCGGCGCCGATGTCTTCGTGGCGGGTTCCGCCGTATACGGAGCCGACGACCCGGCCGCGGCGGTACGGGCCCTGCGCGACCAGGCCGCCAAGACCATCTCCGCGGCCTCCTGGGCGTGCGGCCACTGAGCCGTCACGGAGCCGGGGACAACGGCCGGCTTGCCAGCCGTCCACTGAGCCACGGGAATATGAACGGGGCCCATTCGGGCCGATCAAGGATCGCTGGATCTGACAGGATGAACAGCGAGTCCAGAGTGCGCACAGCAGTGAGGAGATCGCGGTGTCTGCAATGTCGGCGGGTCGGTCCGCCCTGCGGATGGGACCCGCGGAGCTGGTGCAGGCGGCGGCCATGGCCCGTCGCTTCTACCTCGAGGGAAAGTCCAAGATCCAGATCGCCGAGGAGTTCGGCGTCAGCCGCTTCAAGGTGGCCCGGGTCCTGGAGACGGCGCTGGAGCGCGATCTCGTGAGGATCGAGATCCGCGTCCCCGCCGAGCTGGACGCGGAGCGTTCCGACGCGCTGCGCGCGCGGTACGGACTGCGGCACGCGGTGGTCGTCGAGTCGCCGGCGGACGGCGGGGACGAGTCGCCCGACCCGGAGAACCTCGGCGAGGTCGCGGCCGATCTGCTCGGCGAACTGGTGGTCGAGGGCGATGTGCTCGGGCTGGCCTGGGGCCGGTCCACCATCCATATGGCGGCGGCGCTCGACCGGCTGCCGCCCTGTACGGTCGTCCAGCTCACCGGGGTGTACGACGCGGGCACCGCCGAGCGCGGCTCGGTCGAGGCGGTACGGCGCGCCGCCCAGGTGTCCGGGGGCGAGGCCCACCCCATCTACGCCCCGATGCTGCTGCCCGACCCGGCGACCGCCGCCGCGCTGCGCAGCCAGACCGGTATCGCGCGCGCCTTCGAGTACTTCGACAAGGTCACCGTCGCCGCCGTCTCCATCGGCTCGTGGGAGCCGGGCATCTCCGCGGTGCACGACATGCTCACCGACGAGGAGCGCTCCCACTACGCCTCGCTCGGTGTCGCCGCCGAGATGTCCGCGCATCTCTTCGACGCGGAGGGCCGCCGGGTCGGCCGCGACCTGGGCGAGCGGTGCATCACGGTCGAGGCCGAGCGGCTGCGCCGTATCCCGGAGGTCGTGGCGATCGCGGGCGGGCTGCGCAAGGGCGAGGCGATCGGCGCGGTTCTCAGATCCGGGCTGGTCACGAGCCTGGTGACCGACACCGCGGCGGCGGACTTCCTGCTGACCGAGTTCGAACCGGCGCCGCGTCCCGCGCTGGAGCGGTGCGACCCGGACGAGTGACCGGCGGACGGCTCATCGCGGGCGGTCCATCGCGGGCGGTCCACCGCCGGCGACCGGCCGCGCCGTGCCGGGCGCGGGGCACACGGTAAGCTCCTGGGGTAAGGCAGGTACCACTTCCTGGCCTCGGAGCCCCCGTACCTCCTCCGTACCTTCCTCCCGGAGGAATCCCTCCTGGAGGAGCAGACGAACGCGGGGGCCTTTTGCTGCGCCTTCGTGGAGACGACCTGCGCTGTCTTCCACGGAAAATGTGAGAGCTATGCGTTTCCTCGAACCGGGTACCGGTCGCCATGTGGAGAGTGCTCCGGTTCCCTACGACCTGACCTACGACGATGTCTTCATGGTGCCGAGCCGCTCGGCCGTCGGCTCCCGTCAGGACGTGGACCTCTCCGCCCAGGACGGCACGGGCACCACCATCCCCCTCGTCGTCGCCAATATGACGGCCATCGCGGGCCGTCGGATGGCCGAGACCGTCGCCCGGCGCGGCGGACTGGTCGTCATTCCCCAGGACATCCCGATCGAGGTCGTCACCGAGGTCATCTCCTGGGTCAAGACGCGCCATCTCGTACTCGACACCCCGATCGTGCTGGCCCCCACCCAGACCGTCGGCGACGCGCTGTCCCTGCTGCCCAAGCGGGCCCATGGCGCGGGTGTCGTGGTCGACGGTGACCACCGGCCCGTCGGGATCGTCACCGAGCACGATCTGACCGGGGTCGACCGTTTCACCCAGCTCTCCGAGGCCATGTCGAAGGATCTGCTGCTGATCTCCGCGGACATGGATCCGCGCGAGGCGTTCACCACCCTCGACAACGCCAATCGCAAGCTCGCCCCGGCCGTCGACGCCGAAGGCGGTCTGGTCGGCATCCTGACCCGCAAGGGCGCTCTCCGCGCGACCCTCTACACGCCGGCCACCGATGCCGGGGGCAGGCTGCGGATCGCCGCCGCCGTCGGTATCAACGGGGATGTCGCGGGCAAGGCGGCCCAGCTGCTCGACGCGGGTGTGGACACACTCGTCGTCGACACCGCGCACGGGCACCAGGAGTCGATGATCGCGGCCGTCAGGGCGGTCCGCGCGCTCGGCCCGGCGGTGCCGGTCGTCGCGGGCAATGTCGTCGCCGCCGAAGGCGTACGCGATCTGATCGAGGCCGGCGCGGACATCGTCAAGGTCGGTGTCGGCCCCGGCGCGATGTGCACCACGCGCATGATGACCGGGGTCGGCCGGCCGCAGTTCTCGGCCGTCAGGGAGTGCGCGGCGGAGGCGAGGAAGTCCGGCAGGCACGTATGGGCCGACGGCGGGGTCCGGCACCCGCGCGATGTCGCCATGGCGCTCGCCGCCGGCGCCTCCAACGTCATGATCGGCTCCTGGTTCGCCGGTACGTACGAGTCCCCCGGCGATCTCCAGCAGGCCGCCGACGGACGGCTGTACAAGGAATCCTTCGGTATGGCCTCGGCCCGCGCCGTACGGAACCGTACGAGCGAGGAGTCGGCGTACGACCGGGCCCGCAAGGGGCTCTTCGAGGAGGGCATCTCCACCTCCCGGATGTTCCTCGACCCGTCGCGGCCCGGTGTCGAGGACCTGATCGACTCGATCATCGCGGGGGTCCGCTCGTCCTGCACCTACGCCGGGGCCAACTCCCTGGAGGAGTTCGCGGAGAAGGCGATCGTCGGCGTCCAGAGCGCCGCCGGATACGCCGAGGGCAAGCCGCTGCACGCCAGTTGGACCTAGGGTCTTCCGGTCGGTTCGCCCCGGCCGCGCGGTGGGGTGAACCGGCCGGCGGCCGGCGGTGGTTCACATCCGATCGCGATTGTTCCGCATCGGTACGCATGAGTGTGTGGGCACCGGGTACACGCGCTACGCACTGACCACGGAGCAGGGGAGGACGATGTGTCCACGGCGAGCACGGTCCCGACCGACAGCACGCAGTATGTGAGCCGGCAACACGCGGACGCGTATGTGAGCCGGCCACACGCGGATGCGGCGGAGCTGGACCTTCCTTACGTGGAGTGCCCGGCGGACGTCGCGCCCAAGGACGCCCGGGAGATCTCAAGGCTCTTCTTCGCCCGCCTCACCGAGGTGGAGGAAGGCACGCACGAGTACCAGTACGTACGCAACACCCTGATCGAGCTGAACCTCGCGCTGGTGCGGTACGCGGCCACCCGGTTCCGGAACCGCTCGGACCAGATGGAGGACATCGTCCAGGTCGGCACCATCGGTCTGATCAAGGCGATCGACCGGTTCGAGCTGAGCCGTGAGGTGGAGTTCGCGACGTTCGCCGTCCCGTACATCGTCGGTGAGATCAAGCGCTTCTTCCGGGACACGAGCTGGGCCGTGCATGTCCCGCGCCGGCTCCAGGAGCTGCGGATCGATCTGGCCAAGGCGACCGACGAGCTCTCCCAGCGGCTCGACCACGCGCCGACCACGGCCGAACTGGCCGAGCATCTCGGTCTGGACGAGGAAGAGGTCATCGAGGGCGTCGTCGCGGGCAACGGCTACACGGCGGGCTCGATCGACATGCCGACGGACGACGCGGGCGGGGCGTCGGTGCCGCTCTCCGACCGGCTCGGCGCGCCCGACACCGGGCTGGAGACGGCGGAGAACGTCCAGGCGCTCAAGCCGCTCCTCGCGGAGCTGGACGAGCGGGAGCGGCGGATCCTCCAGATGCGCTTCGGCGACGAGATGACCCAGTCGGAGATCGGCGCGGAGCTGGGCGTCTCCCAGATGCACGTGTCCCGTCTGCTGTCACGGATCACGGGGCGGCTCAGGGCGGGGCTGCTGGCGGTGGAGTGATCCGCGCGGGGTCTCCCGGAGCATCGGCCCGTGGCCTGGCGTGGCATGGCGTGGTGACCGGTTGTCCGGCGGCCGGGGGTGACCGGTCGTCCGGTGACCGCGGGGAGTGGGGTGGAACACGGAGGGGGCGTACCGCGGTCGCGGTACGCCCCCTGCGTCGTCCGTACGAGCCGGACCGGGCCCGATGGCATCCGGTCCGTGGACGGCCGGGCCCGTGTTCTACTTCCGGTACGGCTCCGCCCCCGGCGGACTCCGCCCTCCCCGACCGGTCATCGCAGAGAAGTGAACCACCAGCCGTGCGACTCAATGATCTCGACGAACGCATCGTCCACGCCCTCGCGGAGGACGCCCGCCGCTCCTACGCCGACATCGGCTCGCTCGTCGGGCTGTCCGCCCCCGCCGTGAAGCGCCGGGTCGACCGGCTGCGGGCCGGGGGAGCGATCACCGGGTTCACGGTACGGGTGGACCCGGCGGCGCTGGGGTGGCGGACCGAGGGCTTCATCGAGATCTACTGCCGGCGCAACACCTCGCCCGACGCGATCCACCGGGGTCTGGAGCGGCTGCCCGAGGTGGTGTCGGCGTCCACGGTCACCGGTGACGCGGACGCGATCGCCCAGGTCTTCGCGGCCGATATGCGCCACTTCGAGCAGGTGCTCGAACGGATCGCGGGTGAGCCGTATGTCGAGCGCACGAAGTCGGTGCTCGTGCTGTCCCCGCTGCTGAGGCGCTACTCCTCGGGCTCGCCCGCACGGACCGGAGCGGCACCCGGCCGGACCGGACCGGCCGGGGCCT
Organism: Streptomyces sp. NPDC055025; assembly: GCF_053608565.1. NCBI lineage: Bacteria > Bacillati > Actinomycetota > Actinomycetes > Kitasatosporales > Streptomycetaceae > Streptomyces > Streptomyces sp. NPDC055025. Next base: position 28,442 of record NZ_JBSGVS010000062.1, on the reverse strand, counting down.
GAGAGCCTCCGCCCCGGCTCCCGCCGGCCGGACATCGCCCTGGGACCTGGCCGGACATCGTGAGGACATGCCGGGGACGCGCCCCGGAAACCCGGCGCAACGAATCGCCGGAGGGGCGGGAGATCGCGCAACGGATCGGTGGTCCGCGCGCAACGGTCGTGTCTTGTCCGGGCCGACGGCCGGACCGTACGGTCATTGCGTCCCCCGCGATCCGGGGAAACCCCTTCGTACCGTCCGAGGTCACCCATGCCGTCGCTGCGTACCGCCCTGCTCCAGACCTCCGGCCGGCCGGGCTCCGTCGCCGGGAATCTCGCGGTGCTGGACGAGGCCGCGGGCCGTGCCGCGGACGCCGGTGCCGGGCTGTTGGTCTGTCCCGAGATGTTTCTGACCGGCTATGCGATCGGTGACGCGGTGCCCCGGCTGGCCGAGTCGGCCGACGGCCCGGGGGCCATGGCCGTCGCGGAGATCGCCGGGCGCCATGGGCTCGCGGTGCTGTACGGCTACCCCGAGCGGGACGAGGCCCCGGAAGGGACCGAGGGCGGTGGGCGGATCTTCAATGCCGCGCAGCTCGTCGGCCCCGACGGAGCGCGGCTCGCGAACTACCGCAAGACCCATCTCTTCGGTGATTTCGAGCGGAAGTGGTTCACGCCCGGAGAGCACCCCGTCATCCAGGCCGAGCTGGCAGGGCTGCGGCTCGGTGTCCTGATCTGCTACGACGTCGAGTTCCCGGAGAACGTCCGGGCGCACGCGCTCGCGGGCACCGATCTGCTGCTGGTACCGACCGCCGTGATGCACCCGTTCCAGTTCGTCGCCGAATCCCTGGTGCCGGTCCGCGCCTTCGAGAACCAGATGTATGTCGCCTATGTGAACAGGACGGGTGAGGAAGGCGAGTTCGAGTTCATCGGGCTGAGCTGTCTCGCCGGTCCCGACGGTGCGACCCGGGCGCGTGCCGGACGGGGTGAGGAACTGCTCGTCGGCGAGGTCGACCAGGAGCTTCTGAGCGCCTCGCGCGAGGCCAATCCGTATCTGCGCGACCGCCGCCCCGGTCTGTACGCCTCACTGGTCCGCCCCCCGGGCCCGGTCTGACCCCAGGAGCCCGGCCCGCCCCCCGGGCCCAGGCTCTCCGCCCGTCCCGTCCCGTCCTGTTTCGCCGCCGTTCCGTTCCGCCGTACGTACCGCAAGGAGCCCGCACCCCATGACGTCCACGGTGCCCACCGCCGTCCAGCACACCGAGGCGCGGCCGCCGATCACCATGTTCGGGCCGGACTTCCCGTACGCGTACGACGACTTCCTGGCGCATCCCGCCGGACTCGGCCAGATACCCGCGGCCGAGCACGGCGCCGAGGTCGCCGTCATCGGCGGCGGGCTCTCCGGCATCGTCGCCGCGTACGAGCTGATGAAGATGGGCCTCAAGCCCGTCGTGTACGAGGCCGACCGGATCGGCGGACGGCTGCGTACGGTCGGCTTCGAGGGATGCGACCCCGAACTGACCGCGGAGATGGGCGCGATGCGCTTCCCGCCCTCCTCCACCGCGCTCCAGCACTACATCGATCTGGTGGGACTGGAGACCCGCCCGTTCCCCAACCCGCTGGCCCCCGGGACCCCGTCGACCGTCGTCGATCTCAAGGGCGAGTCCCACTACGCGAGAACCGTCGACGATCTGCCGGGGGTGTACCGCGAGGTGATGGACGCCTGGAACACCTGTCTGGAGGAGGGCGCGGACTTCTCCGGCATGAACCGCGCCCTGCGCGAGCGCGACATCCCGCGCATCCGCGAGATCTGGTCGCGGCTCGTCGAGAAACTCGACAACCAGACCTTCTACGGCTTCCTCTGCGACTCCCCGTCCTTCAAGTCCTTCCGCCACCGGGAGATCTTCGGCCAGGTCGGATTCGGGACCGGCGGCTGGGACACCGACTTCCCCAACTCCATCCTGGAGATCCTCCGGGTCGTCTACACGGAGGCCGACGACCACCACCGTTCGATCGTGGGCGGCAGCCAGCAGTTGCCGCTGCGGCTCTGGGCGCGCGAGCCGGTGAAGATCACGCACTGGCGGGCCGGGACCTCGCTCTCCTCGCTGCACGGCGGCGCGCCGCTGCCCGCGGTGGTACGGCTGCACCGTACGGCCGGCGACCGGATCACCGTCACGGACGCCTCGGGCGGGATCCGTACCTACCGCGCCGCGGTCTTCACCGCCCAGTCGTGGCTGCTGCTCTCCAAGATCGCCTGTGACGAGTCGCTGTTCCCGATCGACCACTGGACGGCGATGGAGCGCACCCACTACATGGAGTCGTCCAAGCTGTTCGTGCCGGTGGACCGGCCGTTCTGGCGGGACAAGGACGCCGGAACGGGACGTGACGTCATGTCGATGACGCTCACCGACCGGATGACCCGGGGCACCTATCTGCTGGACGACGGCCCGGACCGGCCCGCCGTCATCTGTCTCTCGTACACCTGGTGCGACGACAGCCTCAAGTGGCTCCCGCTCTCCGCCGGTGAGCGGATGGAGGTCATGCTCAACTCGCTGCGGGAGATCTATCCAGGGGTCGACATCCGCCGGCACATCATCGGCAGTCCGGTGACGGTGTCCTGGGAGAACGAGCCGTACTTCATGGGCGCGTTCAAGGCCAATCTGCCCGGTCACTACCGCTATCAGCGGCGGCTGTTCACGCACTTCATGCAGGACCGGCTGCCCGAGGACAAGCGGGGCGTCTTCCTGGCGGGGGACGACATCTCATGGACGGCGGGCTGGGCCGAGGGCGCCGTGCAGACGGCGCTCAACGCGGTGTGGGGAGTGATGCACCACTTCGGGGGCGCGACGGACGCGACCAACCCCGGGCCGGGCGATGTGTACGACGACATCGCGCCGGTCGAGCTGCCGGAGGACTGACGGGACAGGCGGTCGAGCCGCCGGAGGACTTGACGGGACAGGCGGCGCGCGGGTCCCGGGCCGGGACACCGTACGCCGCCGGTCCGGGACACGGTACGTACGGTCAGACGCCCGCGGCGCGCGCCGCCTCGTACACCTCGGTCGCCACATCCACCAGCTCCGCCGCGTCCCGCGTCGTGGTCTGGAGATCCAGCAGGAACTCCGGCACACCCGTCTCCGCGTGCGCCGCCAGGTCCTCGACGATCTGCGCCACGCTGCCCTGGAAGGCGCGGCGGTCACCGCCCTCGTACGGCTTCGGACTGTACTGCGCGTTGACGCGCGCGCAGACGTCGATCGGGCGTTCGCGACCGCTCTCGGCCGCCGCGTCCCGCAGCTTCCGCCACTGATCGGCGAGCTGCTCCGCGCCCATGGCGACGGGAATCCAGCCGTCCGCCCGCTCCACGAGCCGGCGCGTGGCACGCCCGCTGTTCGCGGGGAGGTAGACCGGGATGGGCCGGGCCGGCTTGGGGCCGACCTCGGACGGGGCGATGGTGGTCAGCTCGCCCTCGTACGAGACGGGGTCGGGACCCCAGACGGCCGCGCACACGTCGAGCAGCTCGTCCAGGACCGCGCCGCGCTTCTCGAACGGGGCGACGGAGGCCGCGGCGTACTCGTCGAGCGACCAGCCCGTGCCGAGGCCCGCGACCACCCGGCCGCCGCTCGCGGCGTCCAGCGAGGCGAGCGAACGGGCGAGCTGGAACGGGATGTGCAGCGGCGCGACCAGCACACTGGTGCCGAGCCGGGCCCGCTCGCTGGCCGCGGCGGCCAGGGTGAGCGTCACCAGCGGATCGGCGACACCGCGGTACTCGTCGGGCCAGGGCAGCCCAGGGATGTTGTACAGCCCCTGGGTGGCGGGCTCGGGGAAGAGGACGCGCTCGAAGACCCACAGGCTCTCGTATCCCGTCTGCTCCGCGGCGCGTGCCACGGTGGCCACATCGGGACCCAGGTCGTACTGCTTCATCTGCGGAAGTCCGAGACCGAGTTTGACCGGCATGGGTGCACTCCTTTGTGCGGACGGTGACGTTCCAACCACCGTATGACACAGGCTCGTTGATGGCTCAACATTTGGCGGCTCCACGTACTTCATTCGCGCCACGCGCGGAGAATGTACGCATATGACCATTCTATGGAACGGCCGCGAGCGTATCCGTGCGACCTCTGTGCCGTCCGGGCGGAGGGTTCCCCTTCATGAATCCTGTGCGCGTCATTGTGGGGACTGTTGGCCCACAACCCCTGGGGCTGCCCGTACGTCCGGCGTGACGGCGAGCGCAACCCCGGGGTCGACACCGGGACCGCCGTCCTCGATCGCCGGACGGGCTGGGTTCCGGCCCGCGGCCGGCTCCCGCACCACGACCCTGGCCGGGAGGCGCCTACCCCGGAGGCGCCACCGGCCGCGCCGTCGCCTCCGCTCCGACCCGGTCCCCCGTGCGCAGCACCCCCGCCCCCACCATCAGCCCGCACGCCAGCAGCGTCACCAGCCCGAACGACACCACCAGCGATGTCGCGTCGGCGACCGCGCCGATCGCCGAGGGCGCGATCAGCCCCGAGGTGTAGGTGATGGTCGCGACCCCCGCGATGGCCTGGCTCGGATTCGGCCCCGCACGCCCCGCCGCCGCGAAGGCGAGCGGTACGACCACCGCCACACCCAGCCCGAGCAGCCCGAAGCCGGCCATGGCGAGCGCCGGATGGGGCGCGACGACGACCAGCACCCCGCCCGCCGCGGCCAGCACCCCGCCCGTCCGCACCGTCCGCACGGCGCCGAACCGGTCGATCACCTTGTCGCCCGCGAGCCGCGCGATGGCCATGGTCAGGGCGAACGCCGTGGTCGAGGCCGCCGCGAGACCGGGCGAGGTGTCCAGCACGTCGCGCAGATAGACCGCCGACCAGTCCATGCTCGCGCCCTCCGCGAAGACCGCGCAGAACCCCACCGCCCCGATGACCACCGCGGACTTCGGCGGCAGCGCGAACCGCGGCGGCGGCTCCTCGTCGGGTGCGCTCCGCAGATCCAGTACGCCCTGGCAGAAGACCAGGCCCAGTGCGGTGAGCACGCCCGCGGCCAGGAGATGGTGGAGCCGCGCGTCGGTGCCGACATGCGCGGCGAGGGTGCCGGCGGCCGAGCCGATCAGGGCGCCCGCGCTCCACATCCCGTGCAGACCGGACATGATCGACTTGTCGAGACGGTTCTCGATCTCCACCCCGAGCGCGTTCATCGCCACGTCCGACATGCCCGCGGTCGCGCCGAAGACGAACAGCGTGGCGCACAGGGTGACCAGATCGGGCGCGAGCGCCGGCAGGGTCAGCGCCAGGGTCCACAGCGCGAGCAGTCCGCGCAGCGCGGTGCGCGCCCCGAAGCGATGGCTGACCGTACCCGCCAGGGGCATCGCGACCGAGGCGCCGATCGCGGGAAAGGCGAGCGCGAGACCGAGCTGCCCCGCGCTGACCCCCGCGTGGTCCTGGATCCAGGGGATACGGGTGGCGAAGCTGCCGGTGACCGCCCCGTGCACACAGAAGACGGCGGCGACGGCGAACCGCGCGCGCCGCAAACTCCGTTTGTCGTAGACCACTTCAGCCGACATCCTGTCCTGCCCTCTCCTGCGAGGTGCCGTCCTCCGACGCACCGCGGACACACCCGTACGTGGTGCCGCAGTAAACTATCAGGAACCCTGCCTGATAAATAGAGAATTTAGGGTCCCCGCGATCTGGAAGGATTCCGGCATGGCCGCATCCCCGAGCACCGCACGGGCCATCAACGACCGGCTCGCCCTGCGACTGCTCCAGCAGGAAGGCCCGTTGACGGCAGGACAGCTCAAGACGCTGACCGGACTCTCCCGTCCCACCGTCGCCGACCTGGTGGAACGGCTCCAGGACTCGGGGCTGGTCCGGGTCGTCGGAGAGAGCGGCGACCGGCGCCGCGGCCCCAACGCGCGGCTGTACGGGATCGTCGCCGATCTGGCCCATCTCGCGGCCCTCGACGTACGGACGCACAGCGTCTCCGTCGTCGTCGCGGATCTGCTCGGCGCGACCCTCGCCGAGGCCGTCCTGCCCATCGGCAGCGACACGGCCACGGAGGCCGCCGTCGAACGGGCGGCGGCGCTGCTGGAACGTACGGCCGAGGAGGCCGGTGCGGTACCGCTGCACAGCGTGGGCATCGGCGCGCCCGGCCTGGTCGCCCCGGGCACCGGCGAGCTGCGTGACACCACCGGACTGCCCGCCTGGCACCGGAGGCTTGTCGCCGCGCTCCATGAGCGGCTGCCGGCCACCGTCCTGGTGGAGAACGAGACCAACCTCGCCGCGCTCGCGGAACAGCGTCTCGGCGCGGCCCGGGGCCAGGACACCTTCGTACTGCTCTGGCTGGGGCACGGCGTGGGCGCGGCTGTCGTGCTCGACGGCAAGCTGCGCCGGGGCGCCTCGGGCGGTGCGGGCGAGATCGGCTTCCTGCCCGTGCCGGGCACCTCGCGGCTGCCGTCCGCGCTCGGCTGCGACGGCGGCTTCCACACCCTGGTGAGCTCGGCGGGCATCGGGGAACTCGCCGAGGAGTACGGCATCTCGGCGGTCGCCGCGGCGCAGGAACCGCCCGCCGCGGCCCTCGTACGCGCGGCCGTCGGGGCGGAGAGCGCGGCGCGGGGTGCCGCGGGGGGCACGGCGGGGGAGGTGGCCGCGTCCGCGCCGAAGGACAAGGCCGTCGACGCGTTCCTCGGGGTGCTCGCCGACCGGCTGGCCATCGGCGCGGCGGCGGTCAGCGCGGTGCTCGACCCCGGCCGGATCGTCCTGGCGGGCGAGGTAGGCCACGCGGGCGGCGCGGCACTGGCCGCCCGGGTGGAGGCCCGGCTGGCCGCGATGTCCCCGCTGCGCACGGAGGTCAGAGCCGGGACCCTGGGCGGCACGGCCGTTCTGCGGGGCGCCCTGCTGACGGCACGTGACGCGGCCCAGGACGACCTGTTCGCCCCGGAACCGAACTGACCGGCCGAACTGACCGGCCGAACTGACCGGCCGAACCGGGCGGTCGGGTCCGGGCGGTCCGGTCCAGGTGGCCGAACCGGGCGGTCCGGTCCGGGCACGCACCCCCGCGCGGGCCACCCCGGAGCGCGGCCACCCCGACCGGGCCACCGAGGCCGCCCGATCGCCCGGACACGCCCGGGATTCCGCGACAGTTGGCCGGAAACGTTCCGGGATACCGGAATATGAGACAGCTACGGCTCCTGTGAGACAGCCCACAGACATCCCCCGGATGGCCGACGATCGGGCGTGGCACACTGGTCGCGTACCAGAAGCAGCGCACTCCGGGGTCGGTGTAATTCCGAACCGGCGGTTACAGTCCGCGACCCGTCCGCAGCCAGCGGCCGGTTGACCAGGTGAGATTCCTGGACCGACGGTGAAAGTCCGGATGGGAGGCAGTGCGCGGCGGGCCGTCATCGGTACGCCGCCGTCGGCGGGTCGTCCTCGGACGATCCGGATCGCCGGCCTCGGCGTCCCTGTGTGCGTTCCCGTTTCTCTGTCGTCATCGACAGGCCCCGGAGTCCGTGCCCGAAGAGGCAGGAGGACCCGGTGGCCATCGAAGCCGAGGCCGTGACAGACGCCGACGCCATGCGTCGGGCCATCGCGCTGGCCGCGAGCGGGCTCGGTTCCACCAGCCCCAATCCCGTCGTCGGATGCCTGATCCTCGATGCCGCGGGACGCCCCGCAGGCGAGGGCTTCCACCGGCGCGCGGGCGGACCGCACGCCGAGATCCACGCCCTGCGCGCGGCCGGTGAACGGGCCCGCGGCGGCACGGCGTACGTCACGCTCGAACCCTGCGATCACACCGGCCGCACCGGCCCCTGCTCACAGGCGCTCGTCGACGCCGGTGTCGCCCGGGTCAGTTACGCGGTGGCCGATCCCAATCCGCGGGCGACCGGCGGGGGAGAGACCCTGCGCGCGGCCGGGGTCACCGTCGAGCAGGGGCTGCTCGCCGAGGAGGCGGAGGCGGGCAATACGGCCTGGCTCACCTCCGTACGGCTCGGCCGCCCCCATGTCACCTGGAAGTACGCGGCCACCCTCGACGGCCGGATCGCCGCCGCCGACTCCACCAGCCGCTGGATCACCTCCGCCGAGGCCCGCGCCGATGTCCACCGGCTGCGCGCCGAGGCCGACGCGGTCGTGGTCGGCTCGGGCACCGCGCGCACCGACGATCCGCATCTCGCGGTACGGGGGATCGAGGGCGCCGTACAGCCGCTGCGCGTCGTGGTCGACACGGAGGCCACCGCCGTACGGCCCGGCGCCCGGATCCTGGACGGTGCCGCGCCCACCCTGATCGCCGTCGCCGAGGACATCCCTCCCACGGACTTTGCCCATTTCCCCGATGTCGTACGGCTGCCGCGCGGTGCCCGCGGTCTGGACATCCCCGCCCTGCTCAGGGCCCTGTACGAACGCGGCGTGCGCTCCGTACTGCTCGAAGGCGGTCCGGCCCTGGCCGGTTCCTTCGTCGCCGCCGGAGCGGTCGACAAGGTCATCGGCTATCTCGCACCCGTCCTGCTCGGCGCGGGTCCCGCCGCCCTCGCCGACGCCGGAATCACCACCATCGCCGAGGCGTTGCGACTCCGGATGACGGAGAGCGTACGGATCGGCCCCGATCTGCGGATCACCGCGATCCCGGAACCCGCGAGGCCGGCCGCGCCCGCCGTGGCCGCGCGCGGGCCCGCCGCGGTGACCGCCGTGACAACCGCATTCGCTGTCCCGGGCACCACCACCACGAAGGAGCGTTGAGTGTTCACCGGAATCGTCGAAGAACTGGGTGAGGTCACTGCCGTCGAGAACCTCGGCGACTCCTCGCGCTTCCGCCTCCGCGGCCCCGTCGTCACCGAGAACGCCAAGCACGGCGACTCGATCGCCGTCAACGGAGTCTGTCTCACGGTCGTGGACTTCGGCGACGGCGAGTTCACCGCGGATGTGATGGCCGAGACCCTCGACCGTTCCAGTCTCGGAGCCCTGGAGACCGGCTCCCGGGTCAATCTGGAGCGCCCCATGGCGCTCGGCGGCCGGCTCGGCGGCCATATCGTCCAGGGACATGTGGACGGCACCGGCACCATCGTCGAGCGCGAGCCGTCCGAGCACTGGGAGATCGTCAAGATCTCGCTGCCCGCCGCGCTGACGCGCTATGTCGTCGAGAAGGGCTCGATCACCGTCGACGGCGTCAGTCTCACGGTGGTGGACGCCGGACCGGACTACTTCACCATCAGCCTCATCCCCACCACCCTCGCGCTGACCACGCTCGGCATCAAGGCTCCCGGCGACCCGGTCAACCTCGAAGTCGACGTCATCGCGAAGTACGTCGAGCGGCTGCTCGGCGCCGGAGCGGGCATCGGCGCCGCGGGCGGAGAGTTCGTCCGCGCCGGGGCCGAGGAGTCCGTCCGCGCCGCGGGCGGGGAGTCCGTCCGGTGAGCGCCCTGTCCTGGCTGAACGGCGAGGCCTTCACGGCCTTCGATCAGCACATCCTGTGGTCCGACATGATCGGCAACACCATCGGACTGGCCGCGCTCGCGCTCGGCTGGCGGCGCTCGATCTGGACCTGGCCCGCCCAGCTGCTCTCCGGGCTCATCCTCGTCGGCGCCTATGCCTCGGCCGAGCTCGGCGGCGGCGTCGGCAAGCAGCTTCTGGTCATCGGGGTCGCGCTGTGGGGCTGGCGCCAGTGGCAGCGCGGTACGCGGCAGGCCCAGGACGGCTCCATCGCCGTCCGGTTCGCGACCTGGCGCGAGCGCGGTGTGCTCCTCGGCGGCACGGCGGTGGGCACCCTCGCCGTCGGCGGCCTGTTCGTCGCCGTCCCCGAACTGTCCTGGAACCCCTGGCCCGACGCGTACATCTTCGTCGGCACGCTCGCCGCGATGGTCGCCCAGGCACGCGGGCTCGTCGAGTTCTGGTTCGCCTGGCTGCTCGTCGACATCGTCGGCGTACCGCTCGCGTTCAGCAGCGGACTCGCCTTCTCCGGCTTCGTCTATGTGATCTACCTCGTCCTCGTTCTGTGGGGAATGCGTGACTGGTGGCTGCGCTCCCGCGCCGGCGCCCCGTCCCTGGAAGGAGCAGCAGCATGACATCCCGCCCGTCAGCGACAGCCCGCCCGTCAGCCGTCACCGCCCTCGACGAGGCGCCGCACACCGTCCCGCCGCCCGTCACCTGGTACTCCGCGGACCATGCCGAGGATCTCTCCCTCGACCCGGTGGAGCAGGCCATCCGTGACATCGCGGCCGGCCGGCCGGTCGTGGTCGTGGACGACGAGGACCGCGAGAACGAGGGCGACCTCGTCATCGCCGCCGAGAAGGCCACACCCGAGATCGTCGCCTTCATGATGAGCGAGTGCCGCGGACTGATCTGCGCCCCGATGGAGGGCCCGGAGCTGGACCGGCTCGAACTCCCCCAGATGGTCGACCACAACACGGAGTCGATGCGCACCGCCTTCACGGTCTCCGTGGACGCGGCTTCCGTCCATGGCGTCACCACCGGGATCTCCGCCGCCGACCGGGCCACCACGCTCCGGCTGCTCGCCGCGGGCGACGCCGAGCCCGGCGACTTCGTCAGGCCCGGCCATGTCTTCCCGCTCCGCGCCAGGCCCGGCGGTGTGCTCGTACGGAACGGGCACACGGAGGCGGCCGTCGATCTGGCCCGGCTCGCGGGGCTGCGTCCGGCCGGCGCGATCGTGGAGATCGCCGGTGAGGACGGGGTGATGCTGCGGCTGCCCGAACTGATCCCGTTCGCGCGCAAGCACGGTCTGGCGATCATCTCCATCGAGGATCTGATCGCCTACCGCCGCACCTCGGAGCCGTCCGTCCAGCGCGCCGCCGAGGTCCGGCTGCCCACCGCCTTCGGCGAGTTCACGGCGTACGGCTACCGCTCCACCGTCGACGGCGTCGAGCATGTCGCCCTCGTCCACGGGGACATCGGCGACGGCGAGGACGTGCTCGTCCGCGTCCACTCCGAGTGCCTCACCGGCGATATCTTCGCCTCGCTGCGCTGCGACTGCGGCCCCCAGCTCCAGGCATCGATGGAGCGTGTCACCGAGGCGGGACGCGGCATCGTCGTCTATCTCCGCGGTCACGAGGGCCGGGGCATCGGGCTGCTCTCCAAGCTGCGCGCGTACGAACTCCAGGAGCGCGGCCGCGACACCCTCGACGCCAATCTGGAACTCGGCCTGCCCGCCGACGCCCGTGACTACGCGGCGGGCGCGCGGATCCTCGACGACCTCGGTGTGCGCAGTCTGCGGCTGATGACCAACAACCCCGACAAGACGGCCGCGCTGGTGCGGTACGGGCTCCGGATCACCGGACGTGAGCCGATGCCCGTCCAGGCGGGCGAGCACAACCTCCGCTATCTGCGCACCAAGCGCGACCGGATGGGGCACGACCTGCCCTGGCTCGACGCCGCCGTCGGCGCGTCCGCCTGCGGCAACCAGTAGGCCCCGGAGTCACCACCAGTAGGACCGGCTCCGGCAAGAACGACTTCTGCGAACAGCACAGCTACAAGGAGAGACGTGAGCGGCAAGGGCGCACCCGAACTGAGTGTGAAGAACTGCGGAGACCTCCGGGTCGCCGTGATCGCGGCACTGTGGCACGAGAAGATCATGGACGGTCTCGTCGACGGCGCCCTGCGCGCCCTCACGGAACTCGGTATCGACGAGCCGACCCTGCTGCGTGTCCCGGGGAGCTTCGAACTGCCCGTCGTGGCCAAGGTGCTCGCCGGGCGCGGCTACGACGCGGTCGTCGCCCTCGGCGTCGTCATCCGGGGCGGCACCCCCCACTTCGAGTACGTGTGCCAGGGCGTCACCCAGGGCCTCACCCAGGTCTCCGTCGACACCGGCGTGCCCGTCGGCTTCGGCGTACTGACCTGCGACACCGAGGCGCAGGCTCTCGACAGGGCCGGGCTGGAGGGCTCGCACGAGGACAAGGGCCATGAGGCGGTCACCGCGGCCGTCGCCACCGCGGCCACCCTGCGCACCGTCGCGGAACCCTGGCGCTGACCCCCTCCAGGGGCCGCGTAAAGTGACTTCCACCATGTCCAAGAAGACGTTCGAGGAGCTCTTCGCCGAGCTTCAGCAGAAGGCCGCCAACGGCGACCCCGCGACCTCCCGTACCGCCGAGCTCGTGGACAAGGGCGTTCACGCCATCGGCAAGAAGGTCGTCGAGGAGGCGGCCGAGGTGTGGATGGCCGCCGAGTACGAGGGCAAGGAAGCCGCCGCGGAGGAGATCTCACAGCTCCTCTACCACGTCCAGGTGATGATGGTCGCGCGCGGAATCTCCCTCGACGACGTGTACGCCCATCTCTGACCGGCTCCGGGCCGGTGCCCGCGGGCACCGGCCCGGAGCCGGTTCCGTACCGGCCAGGTCCCCGTACAACCACCCCTTCGCACAAAGGAATCCGCCCCATGCTGCGCATCGCCGTCCCCAACAAGGGTTCACTGTCCGGACCTGCGTCGGCGATGCTCCATGAGGCCGGATACCAGCAGCGCAAGGAGTCCAAGGAACTCGTCCTGGTCGACCCGGACAACGAGGTGGAGTTCTTCTACCTCCGCCCCCGGGACATCGCGATCTATGTGAGCTCCGGCCGGCTCGACATCGGTATCACCGGCCGTGATCTGCTGCTGGACTCCGGCGCCAACGCGGAGGAGATCCTTCCGCTCGGCTTCGCGCGCTCCACCTTCCGGTACGCCACCAAGCCGGGCACCGCCGGCGGTGTCGAGGAGTTCGGCGGTATGACCGTCGCCACCTCCTACGAGGGCATCGTCGCCAAGCACCTCGCGGACAACGGCGTCGACGCCTCCGTCGTCCACCTCGACGGCGCGGTCGAGACCGCCATCGAACTGGGGGTCGCCCAGGTCATCGCCGATGTGGTGGAGACCGGCACCTCGCTGCGGAACGCGGGGCTCGAAGTGGTCGGCGAGCCGATCATGACATCCGAGGCCGTCGTCATCCGGCGCACCGGCGGGAGTGCGGACGAGCCCAAGGTCCAGCAGTTCCTGCGCAGGCTCCAGGGCGTCCTGGTGGCCCGTACGTACGTGATGATGGACTACGACTGCCGCGCCGAGCACCTGGAGCGGGCCGTCGCCCTCACCCCGGGCCTGGAGTCGCCGACCATCTCCCCGCTGCACAACGAGGGCTGGGTCGCCGTCCGCGCGATGGTCCCGGCCAAGGAGGCGCAGCGGATCATGGACGATCTGTACGAACTGGGCGCCCGTGCCATTCTGACCACGGCGATCCACGCCTGCCGTCTCTGACGCGAGCCTCCCCGACGCCACTCCGATGCCACCCCGGGAAGACCAGGAACCGATGTCCGCTCCCGCGCCCCAGTCCGACCCGTCGGATTCATCCGATACGCCGGAATCCATTCCCCCGCAGTCCATTCCCCCGCAGTCCGGTCCGCCGACGTCCGGTCCGTCGCGGTCCGGTCCGTCCGAAGCCGTGGAGCCCGTCCTTCCGGTCACCTTCCGGCCGACCAGGACCCGGATCGTCCTGCTGACCGTGGGGGCGTTCATGTTCACCGTCATCACGGCCGTCGCCCTGCTGCTGGAGAACCTGGGCCCGGGGGAGCGGGCGAGCTTCATCCTCACGGCCCTGGTCTTCCTCGGCATACTGATGCTGCTCAGCCGCCCCAAGGTCGTCGCGGACGAAACCGGGGTCACCGTGGTCAATCTCACCCGTACGCGCCGACTGGAGTGGGCCGAGATCCTCCGGGTCAATCTGCGCTCCGGCGATCCCTGGGTCTTCCTCGATCTGAGCGACGGCAGCAGCCTGCCCGTACTGGGTATTCAGCCCGGTGTGGCCAAGGCGCACGCCATCCGTGACGCGCGCGCCCTGCGCGCGCTGGCCGAATCGCACGGCACCGGTACGGAGAAGAACTGACCCCGCGGAGCGGAGCCCGGCCGTCCACGGCCGCGCCACAGGGGCGTACGCCACTGCCCTCCCGCGCCCTCTCTTGATTACTCTGGTGGCGGAGGCGCCGAGTGCGCCCCCGCCCCGCATCAGACGGCCGCGACGGCCCGCGGGGCACCTGCGACCCGAGGAGTGACTCCCTCCAGCAATGGACGGATCGTCCGGTAGTACCTGCGCCGCCCCCTTCGACGAGGCGGCGGCATGACCATCCCCCTTCTGCTGCTCGCCGCAGCGTTCCTTCTGATTCTCGCCAACGGCTTCTTCGTGGCCGCCGAGTTCGGCCTGGTCACGGTGGACCGCCCGGACGCCGAGCGCGCCGCCGCCGGCGGCGACCGCCGCGCCCGCGCCGTCGTCCGATCCCTGCGGGAGCTGTCCTTCCAGCTCTCCGGCACCCAGCTCGGTATCACCATCACCTCGCTGGTCGTCGGCATGCTCGCCGAGCCCGCGCTCGCCGGGCTGCTCGACGGACCGCTCTCCGCGACCGGACTGCCCGAAGGGGCCGTCTCCGGTGTCGCGGTGGTGATCGGGATGCTGCTCGCCTCCGCCGTCCAGATGGTGATCGGCGAACTCGTACCGAAGAACTGGGCGGTCTCCAGGCCGCTCCAGGTCGCCCGGTTCGTGGCGGGCCCGCAGTATCTCTTCGCCACCGTCTTCAGGCCGGTGATCTCCCTGCTCAACACCGTCGCCAACCGGCTGGTGCGGGTGCTGGGCGTGGAGCCGACCGAGGAACTCGCCTCGGCCCGCACCCCGGGCGAACTCGTCTCCCTGGCCCGCCACTCCGCCCGCGCGGGCACCCTCGAACAGGACACCGCGGATCTGTTCGTACGGACGCTCTCGCTGGGGCGGCTCACCGCGCAGCACGTGATGACCCCCCGGGTCAAGGTGAGCGCCCTCCAGAGCGACGCCACCGCGGCGGACGTCCTCAATCTCACCCGTGCCACCGGTCTCTCCCGGTTCCCCGTCTACCGGGAGCGCATCGACGAGATCGTCGGCATGGTGCATCTCAAGGACGCCCTCGCCGTGCCCGTGGCGGACCGGCTGCGCACCCCGGCCGGGGAGATCGCCGTACCGGCCCTGCTGGTGCCCGAGACCCTGCCCGTACAGCAGCTCCTGGAGCGGCTGCGCAGCGAGCAGCCGATAGCCGTCGTCGTCGACGAGTACGGCGGTACGGCCGGGGTCGTCACCCTGGAGGACATCATCGAGGAGCTGGTCGGCGAGGTGCGCGACGAGCACGACGCCGAGGGCGACGGACGGCCGGAACTGGCCCCTGTCGCCGCCGAGGACGGCCGCCCGGCCTGGGACGCGGACGGCAGCGCCCGGGTCCCCACCCTGCGGCGGATCGGGCTCGACGTACCGGACGGCCCCTACGAGACCCTGGCCGGTCTGGTCGCCGATCTGCTGGGACGTATCCCGGCCCCCGGCGACAAGGCGGAGCTGCCCGGCTGGCGGCTGTCCGTGCGCCAGGTGGACCGCTACCGCGCCGAGCGGGTCCGGCTGGTACGCACCTCCGACGCCCCGCCCGGCACCGCGGCGGAGGCCCCGCCCATGACCGCCGCGGACGTCCTGCCCGCGACCGCGACCGCGACCGCGACCGCGCCCGGGGCCGGGGCCGGGGCCGGGGCGGACGGTCCGCCCGTGACCGCGGCCGACATACCGGCCGGCGCCCCCGCGATGGCGGAGGGCGCCCGATGAGCGCCCTGCAACTCGTCTTCGCCGTGGTACTGGTCCTGGCGAACGGCTTCTTCGTCGGCGCGGAGTTCGCCCTCGTCTCCGTACGCCGCAGCCAGATCGAACCGCACGCCGCACGCGGCTCCGCACGCGCCAGACAGGTGCTGCACGGTCTGGAGAACCTGCCGCAGATGATGGCCGCCGCGCAGTTCGGCATCACCGTCTGCTCCCTGACCCTCGGCGCGGTCGCGGAACCGACCGTGGCACGTCTGCTGGAACCCGTCTTCCACACGGTCCATGTGCCCGAGGGCCTGATCCATCCGCTGGGCTATGTGATCGCCCTGGCGCTTGTCGTCTCGCTGCATCTCGTCATCGGCGAGATGGTCCCGAAGAACCTCGCCATGGCCGCCCCGGAGAAGGCCGCGCTCTGGTTCAGCCCCGGCCTGGTCGGCTTCGCCCGGCTCTGCCGTCCGGTGACCGCCGGTCTCGGCGCGTGCGCCCGGCTGGTGCTGCGGGCCTTCCATGTCGAGCCCAAGGACGAGGTGGAGGCCGTCTTCACCAGCGAGCAGCTCAACCGGCTGGTCGAGGACTCGGGCCAGGCGGGACTGCTGGAGCCCGAGGCGCAGGAGCGGCTGGAGGACGCGCTGGAACTGGGCAGCCGCCCGGTCACCGATGTGCTGCTGCCGCACGCCTCACTGGTGACGGTGCCCCCCGCGGTCACCCCGCGCCAGATCGAGGAGCTGACCGTGCGCACCGGCTACTCGCGCTTCCCGGTGTGCGCGGAGAGCGGCGGGGTCTTCATGGGCTATCTGCACGTGAAGGACGTCCTCGATCTGGAGGCGGGGGAGCGGGCCGTGCCGCAGCATGTGTGGCGGCCGATGGCGACGCTGCGGGCGGAGCTGCCCCTGGACGACGCGCTCACCGTGATGCGCCGCGCGGCCACCCATCTCGCCCAGGTGGCGGACGCGTCGGGGCGGGTGCTGGGGCTGGTGGCGCTGGAGGACGTCCTGGAGAAGCTGGTCGGCGAGGTCCGGGACCCGTCGCACCGCGAACGCGTACCGAAGGGAGCGGTGGTCGGCGGCCAGCGCGCGGACAAGGCGGCGCAGGTC
This sequence comes from Streptomyces sp. NPDC055025, assembly GCF_053608565.1. Classification (NCBI taxonomy): domain Bacteria; kingdom Bacillati; phylum Actinomycetota; class Actinomycetes; order Kitasatosporales; family Streptomycetaceae; genus Streptomyces; species Streptomyces sp. NPDC055025. The sequence continues at coordinate 11,847 of NZ_JBSGVS010000062.1, read as the reverse complement.
CTGGCGCGCTGACCGCCTCTCGCGCCCGGCGGCGCGGGGGTCGGTGGTGGGTGCGGGGCGGTTCGTCGGGTGCCCTCCCGCCGGTGGTCCGGCCGCGGGCCGGTGGGGGGTGCGCCCGGCCGGGCCTGGTCCGTGCGCAGGCCCGGAAGACAAGCCCGTCCGGCGAGCGAGGACGGACCGTCGCACGGACGGACCCGCACCCCGAAAACCAGCCCCAGCCACAACGCACCCCCCGGCCACGACCCCTAGGGCCTCTCGTTTGGATCTTGCTGGGCTCGCGTGCCCTGGCACCGCGCCTCGCCGCGTTGTCGTCGGTCGCCTACGCTCCGCGTGGACTCCCTCCTCCGCCTTGCGATCCACGGCACCACGCGGACACCAGCCGCTCCCGCGGCGGGCGCTCCCTCACCCAGCCAGATCCAAACGAAAGACCCTAGCCGGCAGGCGGTGGCGTGCCTCGGCCTGAGAGCACCTCGCCGTACGCCTGCATCAGGTCCGGCAGGCGTAGGGTCGCCAGGTCGTCGCGGGTGGGTGTGCCGCTGTAGCCGGAGAGCCGCAGATCGCGGTACGCGCAGCTCTTCTCGTACAGCGTGCGGACGAAGCGCCCGTTGCCCAGTTCGTCGATCCACCCCTGATCCACCACATGCCCGCTGATCGACAGCAGCTCGTCCACGGACTCCTCGTCCCAGAGGTCGCCGTTCTCCGCGGCCAGCACCCGGCCGATGGCGGTCAGCTCCAGCGGACGGTAGCTGGGGAAGTCGACCCGGCTGGTGAAGCGGGAGGAGAGGCCGGGGTTGGTGGCGAGCAGCCGGTCCATGCCCTCCGGATAGCCGGCGAGGATGACCACGAGATGGTCCCGGTTGTCCTCCGCGCGCTTCAGCAGCACCTGGAGGGCCTCGTCGCCGTACGCGTCGCCCTTGGTGTATCCGGAGTTGGAGAGGCTGTACGCCTCGTCGACGAAGAGCACCCCGCCGATCGCGGAGTCGATCAGCTCGTTCGCCTTGACCGCGGTCTGCCCCAGGAACTCGCCCACCAGATCCGCCCGCTGGGCCTCGACCAGGTGGTCGCCGCCGAGCAGCCCGAGGGCGTAGAAGATCCGTCCGAGGATGCGCGCCACGGTGGTCTTGCCGGTACCGGAGGGGCCGGAGAAGACAAAGTGACGTTTCGGCGGCTGGACGGGCAGCCCCTGACCGGCCCGGAGGCGGGCCATGTTGAGCTGCGCGGAGATCGCCTTGACCTGGCGTTTCACCGGATCGAGACCGACCATCCGCTCCAGCTCGGCCAGTGCCTCGGCGAGCAGCGCCGGATCGGTGGGGCCCTCCGGGAATCTGGGCTGGGCCGGCTGGGTGGGCGGCGGCACCTTCTCCCGTACGTCGTCGCGCGCCGGCGCCGGTGCCGCGCCGCCCATCGGGGGCGGGGTCTCACGCCCGAGCAGTACGTCGGAGCCGGTCGGCTCCTCGCTCTCGCCCTGCGCGTCCGCCGTGTCCTGGCCGAAGCCGGTCAGCGCCACCGAGGCCAGCCCCACCGGATCGTCCGGCCCCTCGTAGCCGTCGAAGTCGGTGATCGCGGCCAGCCGGGCCGCCGTGTCCATGAACGCGGGGTCGAGCCGGTGCACGGCCCGGTAGAGGGGTAAGGCGGCGGCGCTGCGCCCGGTGCCCTCATGGGCGCGCGCCAGCCAGTACCGCAGCTCCTTGCGCTGGGGCTGTTCGCTGCGGCAGCGCATCAGCGCGGTGGACAGCAGCGGCAGGGCCTGCCCGTACATCTCCAGCCGGACCCGGGCCATCCCGCCGAAGAGGCCGGCCTCGATGCCCAGCAGCGGATCGTTGACGAGCGGCTCGGTGTGGCGCACCAGCTGGTCCCAGTCCTTGACCAGATAGGCGCGGCAGGCGTGCAGGAACCGCACCTGCGGATCGGCGTCCACGGGCGGCAGCCCCGCCAGCGCCCGGTCCAGCTCCGGTACGTGCCGGCCGTCCAGCCAGTGCGAGGCGTGGGCGAGCAGCAGATCGCGCCCGTTCTCCAGCACCGGCTGCACCCACCAGCCCAGCCAGTACCAGGAGTTGAGGGTACGGCGGTGGCGGGCGCGCTGTTCGCCGAAGCGGTCGCGGTGGCGGTACATGTGCAGCAGCGCGGTGGTGGTGTCGACGCGCAGCGCGTGCAGCCCGAGCCAGCCGTCGGCCATTGCGGGATCGAGCCGTACGGCGGTCCTGAACTCCTCCTCCGCCTGGGGGTAGGCCCCCATCGTGTACGCGTCCACACCTCGCGCCCAGGCGAGGTCGGCTGGGGCGGCGGTGCCGCCCTGCGTGCCGATGTCCATCAGGCCCCCCACAACAAACCGTGCCCCCGGATTGTCCCGTCGGGCGGGCGCCCGTCGGCAGTGTGCTGAACCACCCTCTGGCGGACGGGAATTGACCCTACCGAATGGCATCGTACCTGCGCAGAGGGTGTGCGGCTAAGGGCACCACTCAGAGGCCACAGCAGTGACCGAGGGTGAGCGGGCGGGGGCACGCGAGCGCCGGAAACCGGCGAAGAGGGCAGAACGAAGCCCCCGATCACGGGGGAACAACCGGGGGCTTCGCGTCCGCGGCGGCTCCGAAAAGCCGCACATTGAGAACGTAAGACCTGTCCGGCCCCTCGGTCAAGCGGAGTTGGTTACTCGTCCGGGGTCGATTTCCGACTGCTCAGTATGGCGGCCGAAACTGATCACCGTGGGTGATGGTCCGGTCGTGCATCGCGGTCGAAACGGGCCCCGGGAGCATCACGTACCCCTCCAGAAACTCCCTCACCAGCGCATCGGCGAAGGGCCGGGACGGGTCCGCCGAGAAATGGCGAGTCTCCGCCGTTGTCCAGCCGTCCCAGAAAGTGGACAGACCGGGACCGTCCCGCCGCCGGCCCCGCTCCCAGGACTCCTCGGCGCCCCGGTCCATCCAGTGCAGCCGGGCGAGATGGGGCCGCAGCGCCCGGCGCCCGGCTCCCACACCCTCGATCAGTACGACAGGCGCGGCGGGCAGCTCGCGCGGCTCGGTGAAGCGCCGCAGCGTCCAGTCGTACGCCTCGTAGTGCGCCGTCGCGCCCCGCGCGAGCGGCTCGATGATCCGCTTCATCAGCCGCTCCGTCCACGCGAACAGTTCCTCGTGCGAGGCCAGATCGTCCAGACGCAGCACGGGCGCGCCGTCGAGCGCCGCCGCGAGGCGCCCCGCGAAGGTGCTCTTGCCGGAGCCCGCGTGGCCGTCGACGGCGATCAGCCGGACGGGCCCGCAGGAGGGCGGCAGGGCGCGCAGGCCGGCGGTGGCCCCGGTCAGGTCGGTCATCCGCCCACCCTACGAGGTCCCAGGTCACGTCACTGGTCGAGACCAATATTGATCGGGCGACGCGAGGTGAATCGCTGGCAGAAGCCCGTCGCGAACCGGGATAGTGGCGATGCCGGGCAGCCGCCGGCTCTCCCCGGCCCTTCGTATCGTTCCCCGTATACCTGTGTCTCTCCGCCCTCTCCGCCTTCGACCGGAGGTCCCGTGACCAGCTCCACCTCGCGCCGATCCGTGCTCGCCGCCGCTCTCGCCGCCGCCGGTGCCGGGGCGGTCTCCGCCGTCCCGGCGGCGGCCGCGGGCTCCCCGGCCCCGGCCGCCCCCGACCGCGCCGGGCCTCTCGTGGACAACGCCTTCTGGGCCTCGTACGCCGACTGGCGCTCCGGTCGGCACCAGGGCACCCGGGCCGTGCCCGGCGGCCGGCCCGCGCTGGTGATCGGCGCCCCGGCCGGCCGTACCGACTACGCCGATCCGCACACCGGGCGGACCACCGCCTGGGAGTACGCGACCTGGACCTCGCCCGTACACCGCTCGAAGGTCCCCGCCACCGAGGTGATCGCCTCCTGGAACGCCACGACCCCCGCCGGCACCTGGCTCCAGATCGAACTGCGCGGCCGGTACTCCGACGGCACCGACACCCCCTGGTACGTCATGGGCCGCTGGACCGCCGGGGACGGTACGGACGACATCCGGCGCACCTCCGTCGACGGCCAGACCGACGGGCGCAGCACCATCTGGACCGACACCTTCTCGGTGGACGACGCGGCGAGCGGGCCGCGGCTGGACTCGTACCGGCTGCGGCTCACGCTCTACCGCGTCCCCGGGAGCCGGCTCACCCCCGCCGTCCACCGGGCCGGGGCGATGGCCTCGGACGTCCCGGACCGCTTCACCGTCCCGGTCTCTGTACCGGGGATCGCCCGTGAGCTGCCCGTGCCGCGCTACTCGCAGAACATCCACTCCGGGCAGTACCCCGAGTACGACAACGGCGGCGAGGCCTGGTGCAGCCCCACCTCCTCGCAGATGATCATCGAGTACTGGGGGCGCGAGCCCGCCCCCGACGATCTCGCCTGGGTGAACCCGGAGTACGCGGACCCGCAGGTCTGCCACGCGGCCCGGTTCACCTACGACTACCAGTACGAGGGCTGCGGCAACTGGCCCTTCAACGCCGCCTACGCGGCCACCTACCCGGACATGAGTTCGGCCGTCACCCGGCTGGGCTCGCTGACCGAGGTGGAGACCCTGATCCGCGCGGGCATTCCCGTGATCACCTCCCAGTCCTTCCTCAAGGAGGAGCTGACGGGAGCCGGCTACGGCACCTCGGGCCATCTCATGACCGTGATCGGCTTCACGGCCGACGGGGATGTGATCGCCAACGACCCCGCCTCGCCGGACAACCCCGCCGTACGCCGGATCTACCGCCGTGCGGAATGGGAGACGATCTGGCTCCGAACCAAGCGGTACAACGCCTCCGGCGCCGTGGCCTCCGGCACCGGCGGTGTCTGCTACGTCTACTGGCCCGCCGCGCCGTCCACGGTCCAGCGGCGTGCCCTGCGGGCGGTCGGCCTGCTCTGATCAGGGCCCTTGGGGGGCCGCGACCGGGGGCGGGGACATTCCGCTTCGCCCCCGGACCCCGGCACCGGGCCACCGCGGTCGCTTCGTGAGCCCGTGTGCTCTCTCTGCGATACTGCGGGAAATCTTGCGGGAATCCCGTGGCAGCCGGAGACCAGGACGCGAATGTGAACCGTAGTCAACAGCGTGGCACCTCCGCGCGATCGCAGGTGCGGCGCTCCGAACTCATCGCGACCGGTCGGAAGCTCTTCGCCAACACCTCGTACGACGCGCTGTCGATGGACGACATCGCCCAGCACGCCGGGGTCGCCAAGGGCCTGATCTACTACTACTTCAAGAACAAGCGCGGCTACTACCTCGCCATCGTCGAGGACTCGGTCGCCGAACTGGTCACCCTCGCCGCCGCGGGCAGCGCCGAAGTGCCGCGTACGGAACGGATCCAGCGCACGGTCGAGGCCTACCTCCGCTTCGCCCAGCTGAACGAGGCCGCGTACCGCACCATCATCACCGGCGGCGTCGGCTTCGACACCCAGGTGCAGGCCATCCGCGACGCCGTACGCACGGGCCTGGTCGCCACACTCGCCGAAGGCGCCTACGGCAGCCGCGACATCCCGCCGATCGCCCGGCTCGCGCTGCTCGGCTGGCTCAGCAGTGTCGAGTGGCTGACGCTGGAGTGGCTGGGCCACCAGGAACTGACGCTGGAGATCCCGCGCGATCTGCTGGTCCGGATGCTGCGCCACACCCTCAACACGATCGAGGAGTTCGCGCCGGAGTGCCCCGCGCCGCCGCCGGACCTCACCTGGCGCCCGTTCACCGGCCGCGAGGAGCAGCCGGACCCGCCGCGGATATGACGCCGGGGACGGGGGCCGGCAGCCACCCCGCCCCCGGCGAGTCTCGCGCCCCTGCTGGGACAGGGCCGAGGGCCTCTCGTTTGGATCCGGAAAGGCCCTAGTCGATCGACTTGATCAGTTCGCCGTCGGTGGTGTCGCCGCTCAGCTCCCAGAAGAAGGTGCCGCCCAGGCCCTGTTCGTCCTTGTACGCCATCTTCCCTGCGATGGTCGAGGGCGTGTCGTAGCTCCACCACTGGTTGCCGCAGAAGGCGTACGCCGTGCCCGCGACCGTTCCATTGGCCGGGCAGGAGTTCTTGAGGACCTTGTAGTCCTCGATACCGGCCTCGTAGGTGCCCGGCGCCGCGCCCGTCGCCGTACCGCCCGGCTCCTTCTGTGTCACCCCGGACCAGCCGCGTCCGTAGAAGCCGATACCGAGCAGCAGCTTCTCCGACGGGATACCGAGCCCCTTGAGCTTGCCGACCGCCGCGTCGGAGGTGAAGCCCTCGGTCGGAATCCCCGGGTAGGAGGTCAGCGGCGAGTGCGGGGCGGTGGGGCCCTGCGCCGCGAAGGCACCGAAGAAGTCGTAGGTCATCGGGTTGTACCAGTCGAGGTACCGCGCGGCGCCCGCGTAGTCGGCGGCGTCGATCTTCCCGCCGTCGGAGCCGTCGGCCGTGATGGCCGCCGTCACCAGGGCGTCGGACCCGAACTCGGTCCGCAGGGCGGACGCGAGGTTCCCGAACGCGTCACGGCCACTGGTGTCGCAGGTCAGACCGCAGGCGTTGGGATATTCCCAGTCGATGTCGATACCGTCGAAGACATCGGCCCAGCGCGGGTCCTCGACCAGATCGTGGCAGGATCGCGCGAAGGCGGCCGGGTTCCGCGCCGCCTGGCCGAAGCCGCCGGACCAGGACCAGCCGCCGAACGACCAGATGACCTTGAGACCGGGGTGGAGCGCCTTGAGCTTGCGGAGCTGGTTGAAGTTGCCGCGCAGCGGCTGGTCCCAGGTGTCCGCGGCACCGTCGACGCTCTGGTCGGCGGTGTACGCCTTCTCGTAGTCGGCGTACGAGTCGCCGATCACGCACTTTCCGCCGGTCACATTGCCGAAGGCGTAGTTGATGTGGGTGAGCTTTCCGGCCGAGCCGGAGGTCTCGATGTTCTTGACGTGGTAATCGCGGTCGTAGACGCCCCAGTTGGTGAAGTAACCGACCACCTTGTCGCCTGCCGCTGTGGGGGCGGCGGAAACGGTGGTCTCACCGGCCGAGGCGCTGCCGGCCCCGGAGAGCAGGGTCACGCCGAGCGCGGCGGTACAGGCGGCGGAGATCAGCGCCCGGAACCGGGAGCGGTGGAGCCTGAGCATGGAGTCTCCTCGTGGGGGAGGAAGAAACGAGTGGGGGGAGTGTGACATGAACGCGTTGAGAGGGAACGTTAGAAGGACTAGACCAGTGGGTCAATGGTGCGGGCCGGGTTCGGCCCGTACCGGAGAGGGTTCCTCCGACCCGTGACGGAACGCCGCTGATCGGGCATACTCGACGCGCCGCAACCGCTGGTCAGCAGCTTCCGCGATCCGGGAGGGCAGCATCGGTTCGGCAGAACTGCCGTCCGGGGGCACCCCCGGACCCCAGCCGGCGCCGCCGCCACACCCTGCGCGTGCGACCGCCGTAGCGCCCGACAGGGAGGAGAGCGCCGCCATGCCCGACCGCGCCCCGCGACAGGTGGACAGGCAACTGCCCACCGAGGAGTCCAAGGACCTCGTCGCCCTCGTACGCGACATCATCGAGCGGGAGATCACCCCTTGGGCGGCCGAGGAGGAGGAAGCGGGACACTTCCCGCGCGAACTCTTCACCCTGCTCTCCGCCTCCGGCCTGCTCGGCCTCCCCTACGACTCCGCCCACGGCGGCGGGGACCAGCCGTACGAGGTCTACCTCCAGGTACTCGAAGAACTGGCCGCGGCCCGGCTCACCGTCGGCCTCGGCGTCAGCGTGCACTCCCTGGCCTGCCACGCCCTCGCCGGCTACGGCACCAAGGACCAGCAGACCGAACACCTCCCCGCCATGCTCGGCGGCGGCCTCCTGGGGGCCTACTGCCTCTCCGAGCCCGCCTCCGGCTCGGACGCCGCCTCGCTCCGTACGAAGGCGGTACGGGACGGCGACGAGTGGGTGATCACCGGCACCAAGGCCTGGATCACCCACGGCGGAATCGCGGACTTCTACACCGTGCTCGCCCGCACCGGTGAGGAGGGCGCCCGGGGCATCACGGCGTTCCTCGTACCGGGCGACGCCCCCGGTCTGAACGCGGCTCCTCCCGAGAAGAAGATGGGCATGAAGGGCTCGCCCACCGCCCAACTCCACTTCGACGGCGTACGGGTGGCGGACAGCCGCCGTATCGGGGAGGAGGGACAGGGCTTCGCAATCGCCCTGTCGGCGCTCGACTCCGGCCGTCTCGGCATCGCCGCCTGCGCCGTCGGACTCGCCCAGGCGGCCCTGGACGAGGCCGTCGAATACGCCACCGGGCGACGGCAGTTCGGCAGACCCATCGCGGACTTCCAGGGACTGCGCTTCCTGCTCGCCGACATGGCCACACGGATCGAGGCGGGACGCTCGCTCTATCTCGCCGCCGCCCGGCTCCGCGACGCGGGCCAGCCGTTCTCCCAACAGGCCGCCATGGCCAAGCTGTTCTGCACGGACACCGCGATGCAGGTCACCGTCGACGCCGTACAGGTCCTCGGCGGCTACGGCTACACCGTGGACTTCCCGGTGGAGCGCTTCATGCGCGAGGCGAAGGTGCTCCAGATCGTCGAAGGCACCAACCAGATCCAGCGCATGGTGATCGCCCGTCATCTCGCGGGCCCGGAAACACGCTGATCCGGTCCCCGGCGCGCTCTCCGACACACGTCGGGCGGTCGCGCCGGGGGTCCTCTCAGGCGGCGTGCCGCTGAACGGCCGGCACCTTGAACGGGCGCGAGCCCTGTCCGCCGACATGCGAGAACGGCTGCGTACGCCAGTTGAGCCCCTGAGGGAGCGTCAGAAGCAGCGCGGTGTCCTGCTCCTGGACCTCGGACGTCTCGTCGGCGGGACGGGCGTCCGACGCCGAACGGCCCGTACCGGCACAGACGGAGAGCACGAACGGGTTCCACGGAGTGGGGCACAGAGCGTGCTCCGGCAGGACGTCCTCGTCCGCCAGCAGCGCGATCGGCTGCGCACAGTCCGGGCAGACGACCCGGTACATCTCGAAGGTGTCGTCGAAGTCGATGTCGTCGCCGTCGACGAGATCAACGGGCTCCGGTTCGGTACGTCCGGCGCGCTTCAGGCTCTGCATGGAGACATTCCCCCTCGGGTGGGCCGACCAGGCACTTGTGGTCTCGACCACAGCAAGCAATTCCCGTCGCGCGAGCCGGGTAACCGTGAGGTCTCGAAGGACCGCGTCAGAGACCTGTGGTCTTCGTCACATGCCGCCCGCAGGTGCCCCTTCGGCTCATTTGCCGACTGTGCCTGAAGTGACCTGGGGCAATAGGTTGATCCGTATGGAGGAGCTGGATCGTCAGATCGTGGAGTTGCTCGTCAACGACGGCCGGATGAGCTACACAGACCTGGGCAAGGCCACCGGCCTGTCCACCTCGGCCGTGCATCAGCGGGTACGCAGGCTGGAGCAGCGCGGAGTCATCCGCGGCTATGCCGCGGTCGTCGACCCGGAGGCGGTCGGCCTGCCGCTCACCGCGTTCATCTCGGTGAAGCCGTTCGACCCGAGCGCCCCCGACGACATCGCGGAACGGCTCGCGGGCATCCCCGAGATCGAGGCGTGCCACAGTGTGGCGGGGGACGAGAACTACATCCTCAAGGTCCGGGTGCCGACCCCACTGGAACTGGAACACCTCCTCACCCGTATCCGCTCCTTGGCGGGAGTCTCGACGCGCACCACGGTGGTCCTGTCCACGCCCTACGAATCCAGACCGCCGTCTTTCTGACGGCCGCTTCCGTCGCTTCCGTCCTCGATCGCCGGACGGGCCTGATGCGGGCCCGCACCCCACCCCCGACCCCCCGCCGGGAGGCGGCACCGCTTCGCGCGACACTGGTCGCATGACCAAGCGCACCGACCCCCACCGCACCCTTCTCCTCCGTGGTGGAGAAGTCCACAGCCCCGCCGACCCCTTCGCCACCGCCATGGTCGTGGAACGCGGCCATGTCGCCTGGGTCGGCTCCGAAGGCGCCGCCGACGCCTTCGCCCCCGGCGTGGACGAGGTCGTCGACCTCGAAGGCGCGCTCGTCACCCCCGCGTTCACCGACGCGCACGTCCACACCACCGCCACCGGACTCGCCCTCGGCGGACTCGATCTGTCCTCCGCGCGCACCCTCGCCGAGGCGCTCGCGCTCGTACGGGCGCACCGCACCGCGCACCCGGACAGCCGCGTTCTGCTCGGCCACGGCTGGGACTCCGCACGCTGGCCCGAGCAGCGCCCGCCGTCCCGCGCCGAACTCGACGAGGCCGCGGGCGGCCGGCCGCTCTATCTGCCGCGTGTCGATGTGCACTCGGCCGTCGTGACCACCGCGCTGCTCGATCTCGTCCCCGGTGTCACCGACCTCGTGGGCTACCACCCGGACGCGCCGCTGACCGCCGCCGCGCACCACGCCGTACGCGCCGCCGCGCACGGGGCCGTCAGCGCGCGCCAGCGCACGGAGGCGCAGCGCGCGGCACGCCGGCGTGCCGCTTCGCTCGGTATCGGCACCCTGCACGAGTGCGCGGGCCCCGACATCTCCGACGAGGAGGACTTCGCCGCGCTGCTGAGGATGGCGGACGAGGAGCCCGGCCCCCGGATCCACGGCTACTGGGCCGAGCCGGTCACCGACGAGAAGGGCGCCCGGCGCATCCGCGAACTGGGCGCGGCGGGCGCCGCCGGTGATCTCTTCGTCGACGGCTCCCTCGGCTCGCACACCGCCGCGCTGCGCGACCCGTACGACGACGCCCCGCACACCGGTACCGCCCATCTCGACGCCGCCGCGGTCGCCGCCCATGTCACCGCCTGCACCGAGGCCGGACTCCAGGCCGGGTTCCACGCCATCGGCGACGCCGCGGTCGGCACGGTCGTCGACGGGGTACGGGCCGCCGCCGAGCGGCTGGGCCTCGCCCGGGTCCGGGCCGCCAGGCATCGTGTCGAACACGCCGAGATGCTGACCCCCGGGACCATCGCCGCCTTCGCGGAGCTGGGACTCACCGCCTCCGTTCAGCCCGCCTTCGACGAGGCCTGGGGCGGCGACGGCGGTATGTACGCACGGCGCCTCGGCGCCGCGCGCGCCCGTACGCTCAATCCGTACGCCGCGCTCCTGCGCGCCGGGGTCCCGCTGGCCTTCGGCTCCGACAGTCCGGTCACCCCGCTGGACCCGTGGGGCACCGTGCGGGCCGCCGCCTTCCATCGGACCCCCGAGCACCGCATCTCCGTACGGGCGGGGTTCACCGCCCATACCCGCGGCGGCTGGCGCGCCGTCGGCCGCGACGACGCGGGTACGCTCGTGCCGGGCGCCCCGGCCGACTACGCCGTCTGGCGCACCGAGGAACTGGTGGTCCAGGCACCCGACGACCGGGTGGCCCGCTGGTCCACCGACCCGCGTTCGGGGACGCCGGGCCTGCCGGATCTGACCCCGGGCCGCCCGCTGCCCGTATGTCTGCGGACCGTTGTCGCCGGACAAACCGTGTTTGTGCGACCGAACGAGTGACATGGGGACATTTCGTACCGCCGACCAGTGCTTCCCGCTCTCGGTCGCGACCTGCGGATCTTCCCTACTGACCTGGTGATTTCGACCAACGTCGCAGGTCAAACGGCTGTTGACAGTAAGCAGCCACCGGCGGGTAGGTTCGGCCGAGTCCACCACAGGACGTCCGTCCGGCAATCCCCGCGCAGTCGTCGAACGCCGCTGGGTCATGGGGCGGTGTGCCGCACCGGTGCACCGCCACCGGGAGCCAGGTCCAGCACCCGCGTCTCGGGGGGCCAGGGAAGGTTTCGGCCGGTCGGCGGGTGCGACAGGGTGGAGCCCCGGCGTTCAGTAGACAACGGCTTTCGGTCGACCCGCAGCCAGCGGGTTCCAGGTCGGCCCGAAGGACGCCGGGGCGCCCCCTTCTTGCTTTTTCGGGGCTCGGTTCGCCGCCCCGGAGGCGAACCG
>NZ_JBSGVS010000061.1:0-56221 GCF_053608565.1 Streptomyces sp. NPDC055025 | reverse complement strand
CAACCCGGCTGCGGATACGGCACACGCCGGAGCGGCACTGTGGTCTTCAGGCCGCTTCGGGTGCGACAGGAAAACTTTCTGATCCGGATCGGCCGGCCATGCCGCGAGGCACCCGGGCCATGGGTGCCCGATCCCGGATCGGAGACACAGATGACCACGTCCGACACCACGACGATTGCGTTCAGCGGACCGGACAACGTCGGCAAGACCAAGCAGATCGGCATCCTCGACCGCCGAAGCGGCCCGGATTCGGAAGCCACCGGCCCCCTGGACCAATACGACCCGCGCTGGGCTGCCATCAAGGACCGCGGGATGGGCGCCTGGTGGTTCGACGACGGCCCCATCGAGGAGGTGGCCGATGTCCTGGCCAGTTCCTACCTCGGCCGGTCACGTCGTTCGGCCACGACCGCGATCCGGTTCATGGACCGAGGCATTCCCATGCTGGAAGCCTCACTCGCGGCCACGGTCGCAGTCCGTGAAAACCTCGATGCCGCCAACGCCGCCCAGCGCACACGGCTGCTTTTGAAGCCCTATCAGGACGACCTTCGCGCCGCGGAGGATGCCGAGTACGGCGTCCTGCTCCTCCACCACGAGGACCCGGTCAGCGGGACTGCCCGCAGTTTGTCGTACGAGCCGAGCGTCACCCGCGTCTACGCGGACTACCAGCGCCATCTCCACGAACAGATCCACCGCCTCGTCCGTGACGGGCGCTTCGACAAGACCGTCGTCGTCGGCGGACGCCGCGTTGTCGCGGTCCAGGACGAGATCCGCCGGCACCTCCACCAGGTCAGCCCGGTCGTTCCGGCCCGCGCGCTGCCCGGGGTACGGATCGTGGCGCTCGGCGGCATGTCCGAGAGCGGCAAGAGCACCGCGGGCGAGTATCTGCGGGTCCGGCACGGATACGGCCGCCTGAAGATCGGGCACCTTGTCGAGGATGCCGCCCACCCGCCCACCGGTCGGGGATCGCCGACCCGTACCGGATCGGCGCCGTCGTCCAGGCGGAACTCCTTCTCGACGGCTTGGACCGGTACTGTGCGTCCCACCATTTCCTCGACCGGGTGACCATCGAGTCCCTGCACGACCACGCCTCGACCGCCGAACTGCGGCGGATGCTCGGCGACCAGCTCACCATCGTCTACCTGGAGACCTCGCCCAAGATCCGTGAGGAGCGCGGCACCGCAGGGCCGGCCGATGTGGTGGAACGAGACGCGGTCAAAGCGCGTCGTGGTGCTGCCGCGATCTCCACGCTCGCGCATGAGGTCGTCAACAACAACGGCAGCCGTCTTGTGCTGGAGCGCAGGCTCGACCGGCTCGCCCTGGCCCGGCGCTGGCCCCTGCGGCGGCCGGTGACGGCGCCGGTCAACAGTCTTGGCCTGCCGGTCAACCTGGAGTCGTATCTGTCCGCACTGCTGGACCGGGTCACAGGGACGCCACCGCTGATCGACCTGCTCGCGGTCACCGGCAGCGGAGCGCGCGGCAAATATCAGCATGGCTGGAGTGACCTGGATATCTTCGTGGTCGCAGCCCAGGAGTCCACCTCGCGCCTGCGGCAGGCCCTGGCCGAGCTGGAGAGCGAACTCGGCGGGGTCAAACTCGGACTGACCATCGTGACCCAGGACGAGTGCCGGACAGGCGCGCTTTCCTCGCGCCTGCTGCATGTTCTGGCCCTCATCGGCAGCGGAGCCCTCCTTCCGCTGTGGTACAGCCCCGGCCTGGCTCTTCCCGCTCCCGATGCCGCCACGGATGTCGGCACGAGCGTGGAGGCTGGTATCCAGGCCGCTGTCGAGATCCGCCGCCAGCTCCTCAAGGGGACGCCGGACCTGCGGGCCCTGTTCAAGGTCACCGCGCTGCTGGCCAAGGTCATGCTCCGCTTCACGGGCGTCGAGTGTGCCTCGGACGACGACGCCTTGGCGGTGTTCCTGAGCCGGGAGCCGGGCGACCCGGGCGACCTGCGGAGTGACGCGCGCGGTGACCGCCGGAAGGCGGAGGAGCTGGCCCATTCCGTGCTCGGTCACTGGCTGGCCACGATGTCGTCCCCCGAGCCGGTGCGGAAAGGGATGGTCCGCTGATGACCGTTCTGAAGGCGCCGACGCGTCCGGTCTTCCGGAAGGCTCTCAGCCCGGAGAAGGCCAAGGCGGAGATCCGGGGCTGGCATGAGGTCTCCGGCCGGCTCCGGGTACCAGAACTGCTGGGCTGCACTCGGCGCTTCGGCAAGTATCTGGTGATGTACGAGGACGTCTTCGCCGGCGGCCGGTGCGGCATGCTCCTCGGCGACCTCATCGCCACCGCCGACCGCGACCCAGGAGCCGTCCCCCGGGTGATCGCCCTGATGGACGCCGTCTGCGACGACCTGGTTTCTGCGGTGGAAGCGACCGGGCAGACGGCGCCGCTGTCCGCCTGCGTCCCCGCCCTCTACCAGCACCGCATCCGCCCCGGCGGCCGGGTGGAAGCGTGGTACCTGCGTGGCGGTCCGGCCATCACCACCTCGCGCACCGGCGTTCCGCTGTCCCTGAACACTCTGGCCGGCTACGACCTGGTGGTGAACGGCACTGCCCTGCGGCTCGACCTGCCGGGGCTCCTCCGGGACGCCCGGGAAGCCCTACGCCCTGACAGCCGATGGGTCACCGCCCTCACCCAGGGCGATCCGACCGAACCCAACATCGGCGAACCTGTCTGCTGGCTCGACTTCGAGTACGCCGGACGCAACACGATCGCGGGCGAGATCGCCAACCTGCTCTGGTACCTCCTTGCGATGGGCGGCTGGCTCGTTCCGGCCTACCAGCCCGACGTCTACGCCCGCACCCTGCGTCTGAGCCTGCCGCCTTGCGCGACCCCGCTGGTCGAACATGCCGAGTTGTCGCAGCGGCACCGCCGCGTGGAGGTCCAGTACTCCTGGCCGGTCGGGCCCGGGCGCCGCGCCGCGATTACCCAGCTCCTCGATCGGACCAGATCCGACCTCGGCCCGGCCGCCGGCCTTACCTCGGACGGCTTCATGGCCCGGATCAGCCACTTCCTGGCCGTACGCATCCTCGGGGTGATCCCGCCCGGCCGGCTCACGGCCACTGACCTGCTGCTCCTGCTGGCCAAGCTCGCAGAGAGCCAGGACCCCGAGGCTGTCGGCGAGGTCTTCACACGTACCGCTTCCCTGCCACCGACCGGAACCAGCGAGAGGAAACGCCGGTGACCACTGCCGCTCTGCTTGAACTCCCCATCGTCGCTCAGCCCCTCCGGGGACGGGTGGCCCTGGTCACCGGCGGAGCCACCGGCATCGGGGCCGCGATCAGCAAGGCCTTGGCCGCCGCCGGTGCGTCGGTGGTGATCAACCATTTCGCCCGGATCATTGATGCCCGTGCGGTCCTGGGCGACATGCGCCGCGAAGGCCGGAACGGGATCGAGATCAACGCCGACCTCACCGACCCCCATGCCGTCGCCACGATGAACAGTCAGGTCGAATCCGAACTCGGCACCGTGGACATCCTCGTGAACAACGCCGGTGCCTACCCCCGTGTCTCCTGGGAGCAGACCGACGAGATCGAGTGGGCCCGGGCCATCGAGGTCAATCTCAGCATCCACTACCGCGTCTGCCGGGCCGTCACACCGGGAATGACCGCCCGCCAATGGGGACGCATCGTCAACGTCGGCAGCGTCAACGCTCGCGCGGGCCGTCCCGGCCTGACGGCCTACAGCACCGCCAAGGCAGGCCTCCTCGGCCTGACCCGCTCGCTGGCCCGGGAACTTGGCCCGCACGGGATCTGTGTGAACACTGTCCTCCCAGGGGCCATCCAGGTTGACGCCGAGAACGCCCTGCCCAGCCACCACCGGGTCGGCCCGACGGAGCAGATCCAGCGGCAGTGCGTTCCGCGCCGAGGCCGGCCCGAGGATGTCGCGGCGGCGGTGGCTTTCCTCGCCAGTCCGTCCGCGTCCTTCATCACCGGGCAGTCGTTGCACATCGACGGGGGATGGCTCCTTCACTGAACACCCCCGATTACCTTCGACAGGAAGCAGACCGAAGCCGTGATCGAACGAGTCCGAGCCGTCCTCATCACCCCGAACGGCACCCTGCTGCTGATCAAGCGCATCCGGCCGGGCATCCCTCCGTACTGGGTCATCCCCGGCGGCAAGGTGGAACCCACCGACGCCGACCGCGAAGACGCACTCCTGCGTGAGATCCGCGAGGAGATCGCGGGAGAGGCCGAGATCCTGAACCTCCTTCACACGATGGAAACCACTGACGAACGGCAGTTCTTCTATGTGGCCAAGGTCCGGAAGTGGTCCTTCGAGGACCGCACTGGGCCCGAGTTCAGCCAGGAAGGCCGCGGCGAGTATCTGTTGGAGGAGATCGCCCTCACCACCGAAGCCCTCGGAGCGGTGGACCTCAAGCCCGAGGAGATCGCCGACGTCCTGCGCAACGCCGTCGATCGTGGAGATCTCCTGTCCCTGGTGTAGCGCCGCTGTTCGTGCCTCGGGTCCGTGACCACCGGGTCGTGGGATTCCGCGACCCGGTGGGCCGGGATCCGGAGTACGGGGAGCCGGGAGCGCACGACGTAAGAAGCCTTGAAGAATCTGGGAGAGAACCTTTCCCAACCCATCCCCAGCCCACTCCCGTTCCCTCTCACTCGCGCGGGTGAAAACGGCAACATCTGGTCGGAGGGGTGGGGTTGGTGTGGTTACGCTCAGCGACACAACCCCAGAACGTACGACGGCCCCCGGCCGGGACTGCGAATCCCGATCGGAGGCCTCACCACCTAGGAAGTAGGCCCTTCCCGATGGCTGCTCAGCAGCTTAGCGCGACCCAGAGCACTCAGTCCGGCATTCCGACGAGCGGCGTACGGCATGTGCGCCACCGGCACACCGAGCGGTTTACCGTGGTCGGAAACCATCTCGCCCAGCACCGTGGACTGTCGCTGACTGCGATCGGTCTCGCTGTGCACATCCAGTCGTTGCCCGACGGGGCGAAGATCGGCATCAAGGCTCTGGCGGCGAGATTCGCCGAGGGCGAGGTCGTGATCGCGCGGGCGCTGAGGGAGTTGGAGGCGTGCGGCTATCTCAGCCGTACGAAGGAACGCACGCCAGGTGGTCGTTGGGTGACACGGACGGTCGCGTACGACGACCCGTCGGCGGTGGGGACCGTGCCGAGTTCATCGCAGCCGCCGAAGCCGAAGCCTGGGCGGAAGTCGGAGTCGGCCGGGCCGGAGCCAGCTGCGCCGAAACCGGTCCAGGCGCTTCCGGAACCTGACCACCCGGACCTCGCCCACCACCGCACGGCCACCGAGATCCTCGCCGGGCTCCGGCGCGACGCTCCGAGCCTGGTGCTGTCCGAGCGCGATGTACGCCGACTGGCGCCCGCCGTATCGGCCTGGCTGGAACGGGGCGTGGAACCCGAAGCCGTACGCCGCACCCTGACCGCGTCGCTACCACCGGCCCCCATCAACCACCCGGCGGCATTCCTCGCCCACCGCCTCACCGAACTCCTGCCGCCGCCCCTCCCCGCCGTACCGGCGGCGCCACGTATCGTCCCGCTTCAGAACTGCGACCGTTGCGACCACGCTTTCCGCGCCCCGGAACCGGGTAACTGCCCTGGCTGCAGCTTGTTACCGGGGAGCTGAAGGGCTGTTCGACCAATGGAGCTGAACAACAACGCGGAGACGGCGCCGAATGCGTCGAGGTTGCCGATGACTTCGGCGGTATCGTTCCCGTTCGCGACCGCGAGGCTGGTCGTTGCTCGTGTCCGCCGTCAAGCGCGAGGATTTCCCGGCCCTGGTGAACGCAGTTCCCGTATTTTCGATGCGTCCCGCGACCTCGGCCGACCGTTCCGCCGTGGCGGAGCTGATCCATGCCCGGTGTACGTGGATGGAGCAGCGCGGAATGCCGAGTTGGCGCGAGAGCGCGGATGATCTCGCATCCCAGTGCGACAACCCGTACGGCGACGTCTGGCTCCTGGAGATGGACGGCTCACGCGTCGTGGGCCGTACGACCGTTCAGGACCAGGGACCGCCGTGGGGGTGGACGGCGGAGGAGAGGTCCGAGCCGGCCCTGTATCTGAACACATCGGTCACCGACCCGGCTGTGCGGCACCTCGGGCCGGGCACGCTGATGGCCTGGTGGGCGGTCGACCGGGCGGCCCGAGAGGGCCGGGCATGGGTACGCCGGGACTGCTTGTGGCCGGACCTGGTGCGCTACTACGAGGCGCAGGGCTTCACCCTGTTCCACGAAGTGGAGCGCACCACGTACCGGCTCTACATGCTCGGCCGCCGTGCGGAGCGGATCGACGGCCTGGCCGACCGGTTCAGGACAGGAACGCCGTCGCGGCCAGACGCGGAGTGACGACGTGGAGGAGTTTGGCGTGGAACTCCTCGTCGTAAGGCTCACCGGTCAGCCCTGCGCCAGGCGTTTCTTTGAAGCCACGTATCGGTGGGCTACTCGTCATCTTGAGCGAGCGCGGCTGATACCTCCGCAGGCGTGGCGGGCCTCGTGCTGCTCGTCGGCGCCGTCCACAGTGGACCGCCCGCCACCGGATGCATCTCTACGATGCCGTCGTGCTCAAGACCTAGGTACCCCACCACGCCGGTGCGGATGTCGACAGCGACTCGTTGACTGACTCGGGTACGCCAGTTCCGGTCAGGATTCGTAACCGTCATTCCGGCCTCCGGGTGGAGTTCTACAGGCTGGGAACTACCTCGGCAAGAAGTACGCGTTCGGCGCCGGCCCCGCGCGAGGTCACCGCGGACCGGCCGCCGCCGCTGCCGGGGGCGCCTCCGACAGCGGCGGGTCCGTGACTACTCCCCGAGGAACACCGGGTTGGTGAAGGCCGCCAGGGGGCCCGGGAGGCCGGGGAGGGTGGGGGTGTGGCGTACTTCCGCTCGTACGTAGGTCGCGTAGGCGGGTGTGGTGCGCCACTCGACCGTGCCGGTGCCCGATGCCGGGAGGGGGGCTGTGTGGAGGGTGCCCTGGTCGGTGACGAGGTGGGCGGTGCAGCCGGGGGCTCCGGTGACCTCCAGGCGGACGGTCACCGGGTCGTCCGCGTTCACGCGCAGGCGGTCGCCGATGCCCGCGTGGCGGCCCCGGCCGCCTGCCGCGCCGAAGCTGAGCGAGACCGCGGAGGACTCGGCGACATAGCTGTGGCCCGCGCGGATACCGGCCAGGATCGCGTCCCGGCTGAGGTCCTCGGCCAGGACCACCGTCTGCGGGGTGCCGATGGGGTCGGGGTCGCGGTGCGCGTCGCTGTTGCCCATCGCCGGGGTCCAGGCCCGGCCGGAACGGGCCGCCGAGACCAGGGTGTTGTCCCAGTCGGCGAGCGAGACCTCGTCGTCCACGGTGTACGGGCCGTTCCAGACCTCCACCGCGTCGGCGTCCGCGAAACCGAACTTCCAGTTGCAGCCGATACAGGTGGCGTGCGGGTGCGCGGGGACGACCAGCCCCTCGGCGCGCCGGATCTCCCGCGCGTAGTGGCCGAAACGGTTGTCCCGGGCGCGGTAGCGCCAGTCGACGAAGGTGCCGGGGTCCGTGCCGATGGCCAGCACATGGCCGTTACGGGTGGTGACCTCCTCGCCGGTGAGGATCAGCAGGTCGTCGCCCCACAGGCCGTCCCAGGCGCTGTGCCCGGAGTGGGTGTTGTGCTCACTGGTGTTGATGAAGTCGAGGCCGGCGGCGCGGGCGAGCGCGGCGATCTCGGCGGGGGTGCGCCTGCCGTCGGAGTGCACGGAGTGGATATGGCAGTCGCCGCGGTACCAGGCCCGGCCGCGTCCCTTGGCACGCTCGGGCGGGTGCACGGGCGCCGGGGTCCTGCCCGGGTCGCCGAACTTCAGGGTGATGGTGACCTGGTACGCGAGGCCCTGCGGGGCGACGGTGTACGGGCCGAGCGCGATGTGCCAGGTGCCCGCGCGTACCGGGCCCGGGACATAGCCGGGGCTCGCCGCGTCGGCGCGCAGGAAGAACTCCGTACGCGCACCGCCCGACCAGCCGCGGAAGCCGCGTCCGCCGAGGGCCGTGCCGCGTTCGTCGAAGATGCCGATGTCGAGGGCGTTGCCCTGGGTGCCGGCCGGCATCTGGGGCCGTTCGTAGCTGTACGAGACATGGATCTCGCGGACGCCGCGCGGCACCTCGACGGGCAGATAGACGAAGTCGGGGGAGCCGGTCGGCAGTGTGCCGGTGACGGTCCGGGTCTGCTCCTCACCGGTGCCAGTGCCGGTGCCGGTGCCCGTGCCGAGGGCTTCGGCGCCGAGGGCCCCGGCGCCGTCCCCGCCCGCGGGCGCGGCGCTCGCGAAGCTCACGGTACTCAGCGTAAGCGCGGCGGCGGCTCCCGTCACCAGGAGTCCGCGTCTGCCGGGTCCGGCGGTCCCGTGGTTCTCGTCCTCGCGGTGGTGATGGTCTGTGTGGTCCTTGCACATTCCGGCGGCTCCCAGGGTGCCGAGAGGGATACGAGCGGTCACATGAGCGGTCACGCGACCGGTCATACGAGTCGTGCCTTCGCACCCTGGTATCGAGCCGTGAACCGGCGTGCAAGGGAAGGGGCTTGACGGGTGGCGGGAAAACGGCCAGGACATGGCACGGCCGCCGACCGTCCTGCCGACACGTCGGAACCGGGATCAGAGGTGACCCTTCGTACCGGCGCGCCGGGCTTCCCGTTCCGCCGACGCACCCCCTCCGCTCCCGCCCTGCTCCCGTCGCCCTCCCCACCGTTGCCCGGCCCCCCATCGTGACCTGCGTCTCCCGGGCCGCCCGTCCCCCGGCGGAGCGGGTGGCCGAACGTATCCTCAAAGGATGACGACGCGCGTGCCGCAGGAACCCGGGACCGGACGATCCGCCCAACGGCCGACCGAACAGCCGGCCGGGCGACCCGCTGAACCGTCGGGCGGAGGGCCCGCCGAACCGTCGGAGGGGCGGTCCGCGGAACCGTCGGGCGGACTGCCCGCCGAACAGCCGTCGGGCGGGCAGGCCGCCGGGCGGCCCACCGCCAACTCCATGCGCCGGGCGCTGAAGCGGGCGCGGGACGGGGTCGCGCTCGATGCCGGTGAGGCGGCCGTGCTGCTCCAGGCCCGTGGCGACGACCTCACCGATCTCGCCGCCTCCGCCGCGCGCGTACGGGACGCGGGCCTGGCGGCGGCCGGACGGCCCGGGATCATCACGTACTCCCGCAAGGTCTTCATCCCGCTGACCCGGCTGTGCCGGGACAAGTGCCACTACTGCACCTTCGTGACCGTGCCCGGCAAGCTGCGCCGGGCGGGCCACGGGATGTTCCTGTCGCCGGACGAGGTCCTGGAGATCGCTCGCCGGGGAGCCGAACTGGGCTGCAAGGAAGCCCTGTTCACCCTCGGCGACAAGCCGGAGGACCGCTGGCCCGAGGCCCGCGAGTGGCTGGAGGCCGAGGGTTACGACGACACCCTCGCCTATGTCCGGGCCATGGCGATCCGGGTCCTGGAGGAGACCGGCCTGCTGCCGCACCTCAACCCCGGCGTGCTGTCCTGGACCGACTTCCAGCGGCTCAAGCCCGTCGCGCCGAGCATGGGCATGATGCTGGAGACCACCGCGACCCGGCTCTGGTCCGAGCCGGGCGGCCCGCACCACGGCTCGCCCGACAAGGAGCCCGCCGTACGGCTGCGGGTCCTGGAGGACGCCGGCCGCTCCAACGTCCCCTTCACCACAGGGGTGCTGATCGGTATCGGGGAGTCGTACGAGGAGCGCGCCGACTCCCTCTTCGAACTCCGGCGCGTCCAGCGGGCGTACCACGGAGTCCAGGAGGTCATCGTCCAGAACTTCCGCGCCAAGCCGGACACGGCGATGCGCGGTATGCCGGACGCGGAGCTGGAGGAACTGGCGGCGGCCATCGCCGTGGCGCGGCACATCCTCGGCCCGTCCGCGCGCATCCAGGCCCCGCCCAATCTCGTCGACGCCGAGTACGCCCTGCTGATCGGCGCGGGCATCGACGACTGGGGCGGCGTCTCGCCGCTGACCCCGGACCACGTCAATCCCGAGCGCCCCTGGCCGCACATCGACGAACTGGCCGCGAAGACCGCCGAGTCCGGATTCGCGCTGCGCGAACGGCTCACGATCTACCCCGAGTTCATCCAGCGCGGCGAGCCCTGGCTCGACCCCCGGCTGCTCCCGCACGTACGGGCGCTGGCGGACCCGGAGACCGGCCTCGCCCTCGACGTGAACCCCGCCGGACTGCCCTGGCAGGAGCCGGACGAGGGCTTCACCGCCATGGGACGGACGGATCTGCACCGCACCATCGACACCGAGGGCCGTACCGCCGACCGCCGTGACGACTTCGACGAGGTGTACGGCGACTGGGAGGCGCTGCGCGAGGCGGCGGCGCCCGGCATGGTCCCGTCCCGGATCGACACGGACGTACGGTCGGCCCTCTCGCAGGCCGCCGACGACCCGACGAAGCTCACCGACGACGAGGCGCTCGCCCTGCTCCACGCGGACGGCCCCGCGCTGGACGCGCTGACCCGGATCGCCGACGAACTGCGCCGCGATGTGGTCGGCGACGATGTCACGTACATCGTCACGCGCAATATCAACTTCACCAACGTCTGCTACACGGGCTGCCGTTTCTGCGCCTTCGCGCAGCGCCGTACGGACGCCGACGCGTACACCCTCTCCATCGAGCAGGTCGCGGACCGGGCCGAGCAGGCGTGGGAGGTGGGCGCGGTCGAGGTCTGCATGCAGGGCGGTATCCACCCCGACCTGCCGGGCACGGCGTACTTCGACATCGCCCGCGCGGTGAAGAAGCGCGTTCCCGGCATGCATGTCCACGCCTTCTCCCCGATGGAGGTCGTCAACGGCGCCTCGCGCACCGGTCTGTCGATCCGCGAATGGCTGACGGCCGCCAAGGAGGCCGGACTCGACTCGATCCCCGGCACGGCGGCGGAGATCCTCGACGACGAGGTCCGCTGGATCCTCACCAAGGGCAAGCTGCCGACGGCGACCTGGATCGAGGTCGTGAAGACCGCCCATGAGCTGGGCATCCGCTCCAGCTCCACGATGATGTACGGCCATGTGGACCAGCCGCGCCACTGGCTCGGCCACTTCCGTACGCTGGCCCGGATCCAGCAGGAAACGGGCGGCTTCACCGAGTTCGTCACCCTTCCCTTCATCCACACCAACGCCCCCGTCTATCTGGCCGGTATCGCCCGCCCGGGACCGACGGACCGCGACAACCGCGCGGTGATGGCGATGGCGCGGCTGCTGCTCCACCCGCACATCACCAATATCCAGACGAGCTGGGTGAAGCTGGGCACGGAGGGCGCCGCCGAAATGCTCCGCTCCGGCGCCAACGATCTCGGCGGCACCCTGATGGAGGAGACCATCTCCCGGATGGCGGGCTCCAGTTACGGCTCGTACCGCTCGGTCAAGGACCTGGTCGCGATCGCCGAAGCGGCGGGCCGCCCGGCCAAGCCGCGTACGACGCTGTACGGCGAGGTCCCGGAGGAGCGCGTACGCGCGGCGGCGGCCTCGGACGGCCATCTGCCGCAGCTGCTGCCGCTGCTGCCCGCCTCGGGCGACGGGGCCTGACATGGGTGCCGCGCGACCGTCCGCGCGACCGTCGCTCCAGGAGCGGATCCGGCGGCGCAGGCGCGCCTCGTTCGTCGGGCGCCGGCGGGAGCTGGCGCTGTTCCGGGAGAATCTCGAACTGCCGCTGGACGACGAGCGGCACCGGTTCCTCTTCCATGTCCGGGGCAACGCGGGGGTCGGCAAGACCTCGCTGGTACGGGAGTTGGAGCAGCTCGCCCGGGAGCGCGGGGCGCTGACCGCGTACACCGACGAGGCCGTGGCCGGGGTACCGGAGGCGATGGCCGCGATCAGTGAGCAGTTCGGGCGGCAGGGCAGACCGCTCAAGGCGCTGGACCGGTCCCTCGCGACCTACCGGCAGCGGCGGTTCGAGGTGGAGTCGGCCGCACTGGACGGCGGCGGCCCGCCGCAGGACGGCCCCTCGGCCGGGGCGATGGCCGTCGCCAGGGCCGGGCTGGCCGGGCTGGGCATGGTGCCCGGGGTCGGCGTGTTCACCGGGGCGGCGGATCCGGCCCAGGTGGCCGAGGGCGCGGACCGGTTACGGGCGGCGGTCGCCGCGCGGCTGCGCGGTCACGAGGACACGGAGCTGGTGCTGTCGCCGCTGCGGGTGCTCACCCCCGTACTGGTCTCGGAGATACGGCGGGTCGGCGCCGAAGTGCCCTGGATCGCCCTGTTCTTCGACACCTACGAGCGCACCGGGCCGTTCCTGGACCTCTGGCTGCGCGATCTGGTCACCACCGAGCGGTACGGCGCGCTGCCCGACCATGTCGTCGTCACGCTCGCGGGACAGCGCCGGCTCGATCCGGGCTGCTGGGGCGACTACGCGGACGCGGTGACGGATCTGCCCCTCGATCCCTTCACGGAGAGCGAGGCCCGGCTGCTGCTCGCGGACAAGGGTGTCGTCGACGAGCCGGTCGTACGGGATGTGCTGCGCCTTTCCGGCCGGCTGCCCGTGCTGGTCTCCACCCTCGCCAGCAACCGGCCGGAGGGCCCCGGCGATCTGGACGATCCCAGCGCCACGGCCGTGGAGCGCTTCCTCAAGTGGGAGCGGGACCCGGCCCGTCGGGCGGTGGCCCTCGCCTGCGCCCTGCCGCGCCGGCTGAACGAGGACATCCTCCGCGTGGCGGTCGGCGCGGACGGTACGGTCCGTGCGGACGGGACGGCCGGTGCGAATGGCGTGGACGGCGCGGCGGCCTCCGCCGGTGAGGAGGAGGCGGCCGGGCTCTTCGGCTGGCTCTGCTCCCTGCCCTTCGTCAGCGGCGGGGCCGGCGGCCGGGTCCGTTACCACGACGTCGTACGGGATCCGATGCTGCGGCTGCAACGGGCCACCTCCCCGCGCCGGTGGACGGCGGCGCACACCCGGCTGGCCGAGGCGTTCGCGCAGGAGCGCGAGGCGGCAGCGGACGGCGACGCCGAAAACGGGTCCGGACAGGGGGAGGAGGGGATCGGCCCCGACCGCCGCTGGGTCCAGGAGAGCTGGCGCGAGTCACGCCTCGAAGAGTCCTACCATCTGCTCTGCGCCCGGCCCGCCGCCGCCCTGCCCGCCGTGCTGCGCGACGGGATCGCGGTCTGCCGACTGGGCCCCGTGGAGGTCCGCCGCTGGGCGCGGACGCTCGCCGACGCGGGCCGGGACAGCGGCTCGGAGCCGGTCGCCGCGTGGGGCGCGGACTGTCTCGCGGCGCTCGTGGACGAACGGCGGTACGCCGTCGACGTCCTGGGCCTGCTGCTCACCCGGGCCGCACTGACCGACCCCGACCGGACCGCCGCGTACACCGCCCGTGGCTGGAACCACTTCCGCGCCGACGCGCACGAGGAGGCCCTCGCCGACTACGGCCGGGCGCTGGCCCTCGACCCCGCTTGGGTGGCCGCGTACCACGGCCGCGCGCTCACCCACCGGGCGCTGAACGACTTCACCCGCGCCCTGGCCGATCTCGACCGCGCCGAGCAACTGGCCCCCGGGACGGCCTGGGTGCCGCGCGAGCGGGGCGAGACGTACCGCAGGGCGGGACGGCCCGAGGAGGCCGTCGCCGAACTCGACCGCGCGCTCGCACGCGACCCGCGCGATCCGCTGATCCTGGGCAGCCGGGGACAGGCCAAGGTCCAGCAGGGACGGGAGCGCGAGGCGCTCGTGGACTTCGACCGCGCCATCGAGCTGTCGGGCGACTACATCTGGGCCCTGAGCCGGCGCGCCCATGTGCGCGGCCGGCTCGGCGATGTCGCCGGGGCACTGGCCGACCTCGGCAGGGCCGAGCGGCTGGCCCCGGAGATGGCGCAGGTGCCGGGGGAGCGGGGAGAGGTGTACCGGTTCGCCGGACGGTACGAGGAGGCCGTGGCCGAGTACACCCGGGCGCTCGCGCTCGACCCTTCGTACACCTGGGCGCTGGGCAGCCGCGCCATGGCACTCAAGTCCCTCGGCAGAACGGCCGAGGCCCTCGCGGATCTGGACCGCGCGCTGGAACTGGACCCCGGCTACGGCTGGGCCTCCACCCGCCGCGCGGAACTGCTGGCCGAGACGGGCGCGGCGGGTACGGCGGGTACGGCGGGTACGGCGGGTACGGTCGCGGGTCGTACGGCGACGGGCCGTACGGCGAGGGACGGTACGGCGACGGGCGGTGGCGCGGGCGGCGCCACGTAAGCCCGGGGCGAAGCGCGGGGCAGGGCCCGGAGGCGGGCCGGAAACCTCTGGGACCGGAGCCGGGCCGAGCCTCTGGGCAGCCGGGCCCCGGTGCCAAAAGTGATCTCCTGGGCGACGGACCCCATACCGCCCCGCCTGCGCCCGTGATCCCTGCGCGCGCCCTCAACTCCCTGTTCCCGTTCCACTACAGTGCTGCGCAGTCTGCGGAGTCGCTGCGAGGCTCATGGGGAGGGAGGGACTCGTGAGCTCACCGTCCGGGGCCGTCTGGGGCCGTGCCGAGCAGCAGGACTTCCGGAGCAGAGTGCGGGGCTCTCTGCTGGGAGGGGCCATCGGGGACGCCCTCGGCGCGGGGGTCTCGGCCCTCACCCTGGAGGAGATCGGGGCGGCGCACGGCCCCGACGGCGTCACCGACTTCGTTCCCGCGTACGGCCGCAGAGGCGCCATCACCGCCGCCACGCAGCTCACGCTCTTCACCGTCGACGGACTGATCCGCGCCCAGGTCCGCAGGGACACCGGTGCCTGGCATCCGCCGACCGATGTGCACCGCGCCCATCTGCGCTGGGCCGCGACCCAGCGCGACTGGGGGCCGGACGTGCGCCGCAAGGACAACGGCTGGCTCGCCCAGGAGGAGTGGCTGTACGCCCGCCGGGACCCGGCCCGCTCCTGTCTCACCGGGTTCGGCGACGACATCATGGGCACGCTCGACAAGCCCAAGAACCCCGCCGCGCGCGACGCGGGCGCGCTGGTACGGTCCGCGCCCTTCGGGCTGCTCGTCGGCTGGGAGCCGCAGCTCGTCTGCCAGCTCGCCGTGGAGTGCGCAGCCCAGACGCACGGTCACCCGGCCGCGTATCTCTCGGCCGGTGCCTTCGCCGTGATCGTGCACGCGCTGGCGCGCGCGGAGAGTCTCGACACCGGTGTGCAGCGCGCCCTCGCCCTCCTCGCCCCGCGCCCCGGGCACCAGCCCGTCACGGAAGCCCTGCAACGGGCGCTCGGCACCGTGCGCCAGGGGATTCCGGGTCCCGGACGCGTCTCCGCGCTCGGCGAGGGAGGCGCCGCCGAGGACACGCTCGCCGTCGCCGTCTACTGCGCGCTCGTCAGCGAGGACATCCGCCACGGGCTGCGTCTGGCGGTCAACCATGACGGCCCCTCGTGCGCCACCGCCACGCTCTGCGGCTCCCTGCTCGGCGCGCTCCACGGCGAGACCGCGCTGCCGCCCGCCTGGCTCGCGGAACTGGAGGGCAGGCCCACGCTGCTGGAGATCGCCGACGACTTCGCGATGGAGATGACCCAGGGCCCCGCCCTGCACACCCCGGGCGTCACCGCCTCGGGCTGGCTGGCCCGCTACCCGCGCGGCTGAGCCCGTACGGAGCGGGCTCGGCGCGCCGACTGACGTGCGGGCGCCGGGACGCGTACGGGCGCCGGGACGCGTGGGCCGGGACGCGTGGGCCGGGACGCGTACGGCGCCCCCGACGCGTACGGCGCCCCCGACGAGCACGGGCGCCCGACGCGTACGGGCGTACAGGCCGGCACCGCACCCGTACGCCCGCACCTGCGCCCGCGCCTTGCGGGCGTACGGGCACACCGGCCCGTACGCCCGTATCCGCCAAGCCTCATCGGCCCGTTCAGCCGTCCGCGCCCTCCCGGCCCGGGAGCTTCGCGTCGGTCGGCCCCGCCTGTGCCGGCACCCGCAGCGACGCCGCCGTCAGGCCGGAACCGTCGCCGTCGCCCTCGCCGTTGATCCGAGCCAGCAGGACATCGCGCTCGTCGGTGGGCTCCGGCTTCAGGAAGCCGATCGCGATGTACAGCACGAGCGAGACCGCGAGCGGGATCGAGACCTGGTACTGGAGCGGCACTCCGCCCTCGACGTTCCAGCTGATCGGGTAGTTGACCAGCCAGAAGGCGATCAGCCCCAGCGCCCAGCTCACCAGCGCCGCCGTCGGCCCCGACCTGCGGAACGGCTTGAGCAGGCCCAGCATGAACGGGATCGCGATCGGACCCATCAGACCGGCCACCCACTTGATGACGACGGTGATGATGTCCTTGAAGGTCGGCGAGTTGACCTGGGTGGCGACCGCCATCGACAGCGCCAGGAACGAGATGGTGGAGAGCCGGGCCGCCAGCAGCCCCGCCCGCTCCGACCAGCCGCGCGCCGCCTTGGAGAGGGTGGGCGCGATGTCCCGGGTGAAGACCGCGGCGATCGCGTTGGCGTCGGAGGAGCACATCGCCATGGTGTGCGAGAAGAAGCCGACGATGACCAGGCCCAGCAGACCGTGCGGCAGGAGCTGTTCGGTCATCAGGGCGTACGAGTCGGACGCGTCCGGCTTCTGCGCCTCGACCAGCAGCGGCGCGCACCACATCGGGAAGAAGAGGACCAGCGGCCAGACGAGCCAGAGGATCGCGGAGAGGCGCGCCGAGCGGGTGGCCTCCCGGGCGGTCGCCGTCGCCATGTAGCGCTGCGCCTGGTTCCACATACCGCCGTTGTACTCGAACATCTTGATGAAGAGGAAGGCCAGCAGGAACGTCACGGTGTACGGCCCGGCCGTCGGGTCGGCATGGCCCTCGGGGAGCTTGTCCCAGACCGTCCACAGCGCGCTGAAGCCGCCCAGCTCGCCCATGACGGCGACCAGCATCGCGATCCCGGCGAAGAGCTGGATGATGAACTGGCCCAGCTCGGTGAGGGCGTCGGCCCACAGCCCGCCGACCGTGCAGTAGATACCGGTGATGACACCGGTGATGAGGATGCCCTGGTTGAGGGAGATCCCGGTGAAGACGGAGAGCAGGGTGGCGATGGCGGCCCACTTGGCGCCCACGTCCACGATCTTCAGCAGCAGCCCGGACCAGGCGAGTGCCTGCTGGGTCTTCAGGTCGTACCGGTTCTTGAGGTATTCGAGCGGGGACGCCACATGCAGCCGGGAGCGCAGCCGGTTGAGCCGGGGCGCGAAGAGCTGCGCGCCGACCCCGATCCCGATGGCGATCGGCAGCGACCAGGTCACGAACGAGGTGACACCGAAGGTGTAGGCGATGCCCGCGTATCCGGTGAACATCACCGCGCTGTAGCCGGACATGTGGTGCGAGATGCCCGACAGCCACCAGGGCATCTTGCCGCCGGCGGTGAAGAAGTCGCTGACGTTGTCCACACGCTTGTGCGACCAGAGGCCGATCGCGACCATCACACCGAAGTATGCGATGAGCACGATCCAGTCGAGGCTGTTCATGTGCCCCCTCCAGGGGTCCGCCTTGTGAACGATCGATGCTCTTCGTCAGTACGTCCGGTCAGCGGTGCCCCGTGCGGGAGCGGGGACTTCGGGGATTGAACCGCCTGGCGCGGCGGCGGGTCAAGGGTTTCTCCGGTCATAAATGTGAACTCAGATCAGAAAGCCGAACGATTTTACTTGTTCTTGACCTTCCGGGGCGTTGTCGTGATCGTGACGACGACCACACGATGAGCGAGCACTTCGTCAGGCTCCGGGCATGGCCCGGACACCCGGACATACGGAAATGACCGCACGGGATGCGGGTCCCCTGCGGTCGGGAAAGGAGTCGGGAAGGCGGCGCGCGGAGGCGGGGCGCGGGAGGTGGTGCGCGGAGGCGGCGCGCGGAGGCGCTGCGCGGGAGGCGGGGCCGTGGCGGAGGCCGGGGCCGGGCCGGGCATGGCCGAGCCCCCTCGGCCAGGACGGCGGACCGGTCGAGAGGGCTCACTCAGTGGTGCGGGTGCGGGTGCGGGTGCAGGGCGTTGAGCGACCTCAGCCGAGGTCGAAAGCGCCCTTGTTCATTTCCTGCACGAAGGCATTCCACGACGTGGGGACGAAGGAGATCGAGGGGCCCTCGGGCGCCTTCGAGTCCCGGACGGCGATGGACTGGACGATGGGTGACCTGACCTCTACGCAAGCGCCGTTTCCGCCGGAGTACGAGGACTTGGTCCACGAGTCCGTAGCGCCCTGAAGAATTGCCATGTTCGCTCCGGTTCAGCGAGTTGTGGGGAAATCACGCCAACCTCTTGCTGGCATGATCGACGCTACTCGCCTCACCCGATGGGCGGGATGGACGTTCACTCGTCCTGGTGACTTCTCCCGGCGGAGCCTTACGTACCAAGGCAGTTGAGGTGTACGGTGCTCCGCTTCGGACTGGACGGCGCTCCGCTTCGGGCCCGCCGTGCCCCGGCGGACTTCAGCGAGCGTATTCCTTGGCGATGTCCGCGATGAACTGACGGGTCTGATCCACATTCAGGGCCTGGGCGCGCAGATGCTCGTACATCACGCTGTACCGCTGCACGTCATTGGCTTTCTCCAGATAGAGATCGCTTGTCACGCCCTCGATGTAGACGACGCTGGAGTCCGAGGCGTCGGGGAATTCGAGAACCGCGTAATGCCCGCTGATCCCGGGGTGCGCGCCCATGTGGAAGGGCAGTACCTGCACGGTGACATGGGGGAGCTGCGACTGTTCGACGAGATGCTCCAACTGCTCCCGCATGAGCTGCCGGTTGCCCACGACCCGGCGCAGCGCCGCCTCGTCCACCACGGCCCAGAGCCGCAGCGGGTTCTCGGTGGAGTTGATCCGGTCCTGGCGCCTGAGCCGTACCCCCACCCGCTTCTCGACATCGGGTACCGCCGACTCCGGCAGCGCGCCGTTGATCAGAGCCTCGGCGTACGGGCGGGTCTGGAGCAGCCCCGGGACGACCTGCGGCTCGAAGACCCGCAGCGAGGCCGCGTCCGTCTCCAGTCCGATGTAGACGCTGTACGGGATGTCGCCGAAGGCGTGCCACCAGCCCTGCTGGCGGGAATCCTTGGCCATTTGCATCAGCGAGTCGACGATGCGGTGGTCCTGGACCTCGTACACCCCGCAGAGGTCGCGGACATCGCGCTGGCTGATGGAGCGGCGGCCGTTCTCCAGGCGGCTGATCTTCGACTGCGAGACCAGCAGCCGCTCCGCCACCTCCTCGGCCGTCATGCCCTTGAGCTCGCGAAGCCGGCGCAACTCCTGTCCCAATCGGCGTCGCCTGACGGTGGGGTTGACGTTGGACGCCACGGAAACTGCACCTCCGACTGCGTAGCTGTACGTATCTACTGCTCAGCAGACTGCCACCAAAGGTCCCAACTGCGCTGGGAAATGGCCACAGAGGCAAATGCGCCGTTGTGCGCCGTCAGTTGCGGCTTCCGGCCACCCGCCCGGCGACGGCCCGCCGACCGCCCGCCGGCCCGCCACCCGCCCGCCCGTCGCTTCGGCCCGCCGGAGCTGTCACAGGGCTGTCACGACGTCGCTACGGGGCCGCTACGAGTTCGCGAGGGGGGCCGGCGTGAGATGGGGGCGCGGAAGGGGCGCGGAGGCCGGGAGATGACCGCCGGGCGACCGCCAGGGGGTGTCCAGGGGCTGCCGGGGGTGTCGGGGGGTGTCAGGACGGCGCCATGGGCCGTACGGGCGCCGGGGCGGGCGACGACGGACCACGGCGGCCCGGACTTCCGGGCCGGAACGCGACGCGCGGGGCAGTCTGTGAAGTCAGACTGCCCCGCGCGTCTCTTGCGGCTCCCGAACCGGGTCTGGGGACGTCGGTGCGACGGTGTTCGGTGGTGCTTCTCCCGTAATGCCTGTGCGGTTGTCCTCGGCTGCCGTCCGCCGGTGTTCAGTGCGCCGCGACGCGGGCCATGCTCCCGCGGTGCGGCTGCATCGGCACACCCGACGGCCGCCCGCCCTGAGCGCTGGGTGGGGCGCCCTGGGCGGGGTTACGGCGCTGCTGCGCGCCCACGCCGTTCTGGACGTCCATCACGGCGTGCGCCACGAGACCGCCCATCGGGTCGTGCCTGATCAGGTCCCGGAGCCGGGAGCGCGACGAGCGCCCCTCGTTACCGGGGTAGAGGTGCTTGCCGAGTCCGACCGCGTGGGCCAGTGCGGCGAGCGCCGCGGTCCGCGGGTCCGGTGGTACGCCGGTGCGGATCGCACTGTCCAGCCGGGCCCTGATTTCCCGGCTGATCGCTGTGTCCGTCGCCTGATAGCGCGTCGTCGGCAGCACTCCGCACATCTGGCCCGCCACGGCATGAACCATGCCGCACCGCTCCAGATGCGAGAGATAGGTCTGACGCAGCCCCAGTCGGGGCCCGCCAATCCAATGGACGGCCCGAACCGGACTGCCGCGTCTGCGCAGCAGTTCCAGCGCGGAGTCCAGAGTCGGATCTCCGGTCGGCCGTGGCATCACCACGGCGATACGATCCCCGTCAGGGGCTATCCGTCCTGCCAGAGCCAGCTCCACTAGCTGTGCTCCGGCCAGGCCGAGGTCGAGCGACTGCGGCTGCGCTGTGGTACCCGTGGCCGGGTCCAGAGCGAGCAACAGAAGCTCCTCCGGAATTGTTCTGCGGCTCCTGCCCATCCATGCCTCCCCGCGTGGATGAATGACAGGGTGACCCCTCTCACATTGGTCTGTCGAGAGTGCCTGGGTGCTTTGTGCGGGAACCGTTATGTATGTCGTTCTCGTCTAGCACGGGGGCCGAGGTCCCAGAGCAGGACACTGATAGATGGTTCGGACAGTCCGGTACGTCGGATGAGACACGAAGGAGACACGGTGGCGGGCGAGTCCCCCGGCAAGTCGGAGCAGCGGAATTCCCCGGGGGAGACGGCTCCGGGCGAACGTGACCCGAGGCTCGCGGTCTTCCGAGAATCGTCGCCGGAGGCGAGGCCGTCGGCCGTCGCAACCGCAAATCGTACGGAGGATTCCGAGACCCGGGACACGCCCCCGCGGTCCTCGTCCCCCGACCGCACACTGACCCTGCCCCCCGGAGCCGCACCCCGTCCCGGCGCGTCGTCCGGGGGAACGTCCGGGGGGCCGACCGGGGGAGCTGCTTCCGAGGACGCCGGGACCACCCGGACCACCGAGGCCGCCGAGGGTGACGGCGGGGAGCGGAAGCCCGAGGACGCGCGGGACGGCAAGGCCGACGGCGGTGACAGCGCTGACGGCAAGGCCGACGGCAGCGACGGCGAGGCCCGCCGGGACGGCTCCTCGACGCCGGACAAGGCCGCGAGCGCCGCCGAGGGAGTGCGTACCGCCACCGGTGGCGCTTCGGCCAAGGGTTCCGATGACGCGGGCGCCCGCGCCCGAGCCGCCGCCACGGCTGTCGCTCCGTCACAAAGGGGCGAGGACAGGCGCGGTGACTCCCCGTCGGCCGACAAGGACAAGGACGCCGACAAGAACGCTGACAAGGACCCCGGCAAGGACAAGGTCGAGCGCAGGAGCGAGGGCGCGTTCACGCGGCCCCGCCCGGCCTGGGCCAAGGGCGACGGCGGGGACGGGCAGGACAGCGGGGACGGGCAGGACGACCGGGACGGGGACGGGAAGGACGAAGAGCCCGTCGACCATCCGACCGCCGTCTTCAGGGCGCTCCCCCGGGAGCGGGTCGACCAGCCCACCACCTCGCTCAAGCTGCCCCGTGAGTCGAAGACCGGGCCGTCGGCCAAGCCCGCGGCCGGACCGACCGCAGAGTCGTCCGCAGAGCCCCCCGCAGAGTCGTCCGCCAAGACGAGTGCCAGGGCCACGGCCGGACCGACCGCCACTCCGTCCGCCCAGCCCTCCGCCCAACCGTCCGCCCGGCCGTCCGGTGACCCCTCCCGTGACCCTTCCGGTGAGCAGGCCAGTACGTTCGTGCCGCTGCGCAGGAGCGACGTACCGTCGGCTCCCGTCGAGGCCGAGCGGACCCGGCAGCAGCCCATGCCGCCGCTGCCGCCGCTCGATCTGCTCGCCGAGCTGACGAACACCCCGCCGCCGCCCGAGACCCCCGTCCGTACGGCCGTGCGGCGGGTCAAGATCTGGACGCCGCTCGTCCTGCTCCTCCTGGTCGTCTTCGCGGTCGTACAGGCCCTGCGGCCCCTGCCCGCGCCCCGGCTGACGCTCTCCGGCGACCCCACGTACACCTTCGACGGCGGCAAGCTCGATCTGCCGTGGCCCGACGAGGGCCAGGGCGGCGTCGAGGTCGAGGGCGTCGGGACCGTCGGTATGTACGGCGAGCAGAAGCCCGCGCCGATCGCCAGCGTCGCCAAGACCATGACCGCCTATGTGATCCTCAAGGACCACCCGATGACCGGCGACGAGGTGGGCCCGAAGATCACGGTCGACAAGCAGGCGGGCGAGGAGTCCAACCGCCCCGACGAGTCGACCGCGCCGATAGAGGAAGGCGAGCAGTTCACCCAGAAGCAGATGCTCCAGCTTCTGATGATCCCGTCGGGCAACAACGCGGCGCGGCTGCTCGCCCGCTGGGACGCCACGTCCGAGGAGGCCTTCGTCGAGAAGATGAACGCCGCCGCCAAGGACCTCGGCATGACCAGCACCACGTACACGGACCCGAGCGGTCTGGAGGCCTCCACCGTCTCCACCGCCGCCGACCAGCTCAAGCTGGGCAAGGCGGTCATGCGCAACGACGTCTTCCGCGAGATCGTGAACACGCCCCAGATAAAGATCCCGGGCGTCGAGCCGATGATCTACAACAACAACCGGATCCTGCTGGAGCCCGGGGTGAGCGGGATCAAGACCGGTTCCTCGACCCCGGCCGGCGGCAATCTGCTCTGGACCGCGGACACCATCATCGACGGTGAGAGCCGGCGGATCGTCGGTACGGTCATGGGTGCCCAGAAGGGTGCCACGCTGGACGACAAGCTCCAGCTCGCGATCACCAACAGCCTTGAGGTGATCAAGGCGGCCCAGGAGGGTGTCACCTCCGCGGCCGTCGTCAAGAAGGGCGAGGTCGTCGGATACGTCGACGACGGGCTCGGCGGCCGTACCCCGGTCGTCGCGACGAAGGACCTGAAGGCGGTCGGCTGGGCAGGTCTTGAGGTGAGGCTCGACCTGGGAGTCGGCGCCGGCCGGCAGGTTCCGCACTCGGCCGAGGCCGGCACGGTGGTCGGCGAGCTGACCATCGGCTCGGGCACCGGCAAGGTCTCCACCCCGGTCGCGCTCCAGAAGGACCTGGCCGAGCCCGGCTTCGGCGCGAAGCTGACCCGCGTCGGCTGACCCGCGGCTCGACCCGTACCACCCGAGGAGGGTGTCCGCACCGGCGCGAGGTGTTCCTTACAGCGCCGGTGGGGGCACCCTCCTCCGCCGTCGGCACGTGCTAGCGTCCCGAAACGGACATCTGGCCGAACAGCCGGGGAACACGGCCGGGCAACCGTGACACGCGGGGACGGCGTCCTGGCGTAGGCGGGACGAACACACGCGCGCCGTGCACGCGGAACATGCCGGTGGGCGGGGGCCGGGGCGGCGTCGGGGCGGCGCACCGGGCGGGGCAGACGGACGGACGGCGGGACGGAAAGACGTGGAGAGCCGCAGTGACGACCACTGAGCCGACGCGCGCCGACGGCGACACCACCCCTGGCGAGCCCTCCGGGGCCCCGGCCCCGGGAGAGAAACGGCCGCGAATAGGGCCGCCCTCGCCCGAGCACGACACGGAGCCCCGCGAGCACGACACGGAGCCCCGCGAGTCCGGGCCGGAACCGCGCGACTCCGGGCCGGGGCTCGGTGAGCACAGGTCCCGCGACTCCGGCCCGGCGCCCCGCGGCTCCGGGCCGGAACCGGCGCCAGGGCCCGGCCCGGGGCCGGGAGAGCCTCCGCCGGCGTCTCCTCCCGGGCGGCTCGGGCGGGCCGGGCGGCCCAGTACTGGTCCGCGCGCATGGGTGGAGCGTCACCCGGTCCTCTGCACCACCCTGGTCGCCGCGGCGCTCCACGTGCTGTGGTTCTTCTTCTTCGCGAACAGCGGCGGCGACATCGCCGCCCAGGACGCCTGGGCCGAGTTCGTCGGCCGCTACCCCGACTCCGCGTACAACCTCGCCTGGTACGGCGGGATGCACCCCGTCTCGTACAGCGTCGTCTCGCCGTATCTGATGTCCGTCCTCGGCGTCCGTACGACGATGATGGTCGCCGGGACCGTGTCCGGCGCGCTGACCGCGCTGATCCTGGTCCGTGTCCGTGCCGTGCGCAATCCGGTGGCGTGTTCGGTCGCCGCGATCTTCGCGTTCCTCTGCAACGCCCTGTCGGGGCGGGTGACCTTCGGCCTCGGTGTGATGTTCGCGCTCGGCGCGGTCGCCGCGGTGTTCTGCTGGCCGCACCGCTGGCGTACGAAACGCTGGGCCAAGGCGGTCGCCGCGGCCCCGCTCGCCGGACTCGCGACGGCGGCCAGCCCGGTCGCCGGACTCTTCCTCGGCGTCGTCGCGGCGGCGCTCTTCCTCAACAAGCGGCGCCCCGGCGCGTACGCGCTCGGCCTCGCGCCCGCCGCCGTCGTGGCGCTCTCCGCGTGGCTCTTCCCGTTCTCCGGGACACAGCCGATGTCCGTGGGGACGGCGTCGCTGCCCTTCCTGTTCGCGGTGTTCGTGTTCGTGCTCGTGCCCAGGGACTGGCGTACGGTCCGGGCCGCCGCGGCCGTCTACGGCGCCGGGGTCCTGCTCACCTATGTGATCGACTCGCAGATCGGGTCGAACGTCTCCCGGCTCGCCATGATCATCGGCGGTGTGGTGCTGCTCGCGGCCGTCCCGTACACCGCGCCCCGGGGCCGGCGCAGATACGCCCTGCTGGTCGCGTTCGTCGGACTGAACGTCTGGATCGGCTTCAAGGGCGTGGACGACATGGTGCGTACGGCGCCGACGGCGTCCTGGGCGCGTGAGCTGGCGCCGCTGGTGTACCAGTTGCAGCAGGTGGGGGCGGAGAAGGGCCGGGTCGAGGTGGTCCCGGCCAGAAGCCACCGCGAGGCCTCGGCGCTCTCGCCGTACGTCAATCTCGCCCGGGGCTGGAACCGGCAGGCGGACATGGAGCGCAATCCGCTCTTCTACGACGACACCCTGACCGCCGACAGCTACCGGGGCTGGCTGGACCGGTGGGCCGTGCACTACGTCGTGCTCCCCAAGGGCAGGCCGGACTCGGGCGCGGCCCTGGAGGCGGAACTCGTACAGCGGGGCCAGCCCTATCTGGAGCACGTCTGGGGCGACGCGAACTGGCAGCTCTTCGCCGTCAAGGACCCGAAGCCGCTGGCCGACCCGCCGGCGACGGTGGACCGCGCGGGCGCGGGCGAGCTGACCATCCATGTGAAGTCGGCGGGCCGGGTGCTGATCCGGATCCCGTACTCGCCGTGGCTCGGGCTGGTGGACGAGGAGGGCAAGAGCGTCGTACCCCCGCAGGAGACGGAGGCGTCCAAGACGGACGAGGACGGCCCGAAGGTCTTCACCAACCCGAACGGCTGTCTGATGAAGGCGGAGGAGACGGTGGAGGGCGACGAATGGACCGAACTCCTGGCCCCCCGCCCGGGGGTCTACCGCCTGGCGGCGCCGTACCAGCTCCCACGGGGGACGGCGTGCCCGGAGGAACTCCGCTGACCGGTTGCGGGGGCCGGCCGGGTACGCGGGCTGCTGCCGCCCGTACGCGGGCCGGTGCGCCCTGACCTTGGGTCAAGGTCAACGAATCGCCGGCTTCCGCTGCCGGGGCTCCCCGCGATCCCCCATAGTGAGGCGGCATGAGGTGCGAACGGTGCGGGAGTGGCCGGGGAAGCCCGAGCGGCCGGGGAAACCGGGGGAGCCGGGGAGGCTGGGGGAGCCGGGAAGGTCCGGGAGGCCAGGGAGGCCCGTTGCCGGGCATGGGCTGTCCTGTGTGCGGTGCCACCACCCGTACCGCCGCCGGTGCCACCACCCGTATCGGTATCCGCCCGGGGACCGGTATCCATGCCCGTACGGGCGGAAGGGCGTCGCCCACGGCGTTCTCGGGGATCCCGGGGCCTTCGGCCGAGGTCTCGCACCCGCGAAGGCGCGTACGCGTGCTGGCCACGACAGCGGTGCTCGCCCTCGCGTGTGTGGGAGCCACGGTCGCCGCGGTGGCCGGATCCGGTGGCGGGAACGGTGGGAACGGCGTGAACGACGTCGAGGAGACCGGGATCGTCGCCGTGCCGACCGGGTTCGGACCACCGCAACTGCCGGGACTGGCCGGGACCGAGACCGATGACGGGGCCGGGGCCGATTCCGGGACCGAGACCGGGGCCGAATCCGAGGCCGGGGGCGACATGCCCTCTCCGGACGACGGGGTGACCTCCATGGCCACCGGGTCCGGTCCGGACGCCGGCTACACGGCCTGGGCGGGGCCGGGCTGCGCGAGCGGCGAGTACCGCGAGCACGGCCGCTTCGAGAACGGTGACGCCGCCTGGTACACCGTCACCTCCGGCGGCCACCGGGGCGACACCTGCGACGGCAGGTTCTCCGCCGTACCGATGTCGGGCAGCCCCGACCAGGACCGCGGTTCGACCGCGGTCTGGTCCTGGAAGCTGGGCAAGGGGTACGCGAAGTGCGCCCTCGCCGTCTACGTACCGGACAGCGGCCGGGACCGCGACACCGCGGGCCACCCCACCGTCTACCGCGTTCTGACCGA
The DNA here is from genome assembly GCF_053608565.1 of Streptomyces sp. NPDC055025. Lineage (NCBI taxonomy): Bacteria > Bacillati > Actinomycetota > Actinomycetes > Kitasatosporales > Streptomycetaceae > Streptomyces > Streptomyces sp. NPDC055025. The sequence goes on along the minus strand of NZ_JBSGVS010000061.1, from coordinate 29,699 downwards.
CCCCTCGGACGTCACGTCCGCGTACGCGGCCTTCGGCGTACGCCAGACCGCGCACCGCGGCGGTCTGGTGAGCGTGGGCAGCTACCGGGTCGAGGGCGAGTCGTTCTCGGTACAACTCCTCGACCGGGGACGCGACTGGGGAAGCCCGGACCGCTACGGCGCCCACCACGCGGCGGCCCAGATGAAGGTCGACTGCGCCTGACGCGGCCGCTCCCCGCCCCCCGGCCTGCCAGGAGCTTCCGGCCCCCCAAGCCTGCCACCGCCTTCCGGCCTCCCCGCCTGCCCGCTTGGCACCGGCCCCGGCGTCAGTCGCGCGCGGCCCTGCGGCAGGCGTCGGCGGCGGTCTTCGGTGTGACACCCGCGCTTTTGAGCTGGCCGGCGCACTCCTTGAGGGCCCGCGCGCCACCTTCGGTTCCCGACTCGCAGCCCGCCTCGACCAGGCCGCTGCCCGGGGCCTCCTTCTCGGTGTCCTGGGCGTTCGGCGAGACGGCGGTCACGCACTCGTCGAAGGTCGCGGCAGCGACGGCGGTGGGAGCGGCGGTGGTGGCAGCGACGGCGGTGGGAGCGACGGTGAGAGCACCGCCGAGGGCGAGCACACCGCCGACGGCGAGGGTGAGGGGGAGGCCGCCGGCGGTGGCGGCGAGGCGAGGGGCGATACCCATGGGATCACGGTTCCTTGTGCGAGAGCGAGGACACCCGGAGCCGCCGCCGAACGACGGCCGGGGTGTGTGGTGCGAGGTGTACGGGGCCGTCGCGGACCGGACGAGGAACATCCGGGACCCGCGGGACCCACGCCGAGGGCGTCGGGCCGAGTGCGCCGGGGAGCGGACACCCGTCCCCGACAGCCCTCAGGCCCAGGGATCTACCGGCTCCCGCGCGGCCGGCCGGGCATTGTCACCCGCCCGGTGGCGCGCCGTCACAGCGCCGACGCCGCGCGGGGCGTCCCGTCCACCGACAGAGCGGCTGTCTACGGGCACTTGACGGGATTCCGCCGCCGACCCGGGTCCCGCCGCGGGAGCGCGCCGGGACCCGGCGCTCAGCTTCGCCGAATTGGTCGGCCGGGGCGGGTGAGGGGCTGCGGATCGGTCTGTGGAGTTGGTTTGTCACCGGCCAGGTCGCACTGCCCTGGACGACCGCCGTACGGCAGGACCCGTAGGCGGAGACCGATCATCGAGGTCGCTGGGATCGCTGGGATCGCTGAGTCACTGGGGTCGTTGGGATCGTTGTGGTCGCTGGAAGGGACGTGGATGGCGTGTTGCCGACATGCGCCACCGAGTCACCGGCCGACCGCGGAATCGCGGATCGCGGAATCGCGGATGCGGATCGCGGAATCGTGAAATCGCGGAGTCAGCGACCGAGGGCCTTGGCGAGCTGGCCCTTGTTCATCGACGAACGGCCTTCGACACCCCGCTTCCTCGCCTCGGCGTACAACTGGTCCTTCGTCGGCCCCTGCGCACCGCTGGGGGACCGCTGCCCACCACGCTGCGAAGCGGACTTCGGGTCGCGGAGGGAGGCGCTGCTCGCCGTCTTCGCCTCCCCGGAGCGCGCCCGCTCCTTGTTCACCGTGCGCGACGCGATCTCCTTCGCCCGGCCCGTGGGCGTTCCCCGCTTCTCCGCGCCCTCCTTGATGTGCTCGTACTGACGGTCCCGCTTGGGACTCGAACCTCGCGGCATGGCACCTCTCCTTGAACCAGGCTCCGCCCCTCATGGGCCGAGCGCGCTCGGCATCGGCGCGTACCCGCTGAACCACGGTCCTCACATCGGACCGCCGCGACACGCCCGCCGTTCCCACTGCACGCCCCGAAGCGTCCCGGCGCGACACGGAATGAGCCGTACGGGGGACGGGGGCAGGGACACCGCGCGGGCACCTCCGCCGCCTCTGCGGCCTCTGTCCCGACCTCAGTTGGGCGTGGTGGGCGGCAGTGTGCTGCCGTTGACCCACTCCGTGACCTCGTGGGAGTGGGGGTGCGCCGGGATCGGGGAGGTGTGGAGACGCAGCCGGGAGGGGGTGCGTTCGATGACCATGAGGGCGGCGTCGTCCGCGAGGTGCTTACCGGTGTGGCTGAGCAGATCCTCGTGGACACGGCGCAGCAGGGCTTCGGGGCTGGACTTGGGGAAGGAGGCGACACGTTCGGCGAGCGGATAGAAGACCCCTTCCGGAGAGCGGGCTTCGATGACGCCGTCGGTGTAGAGCAGGAGGGTGTCGTTGCTCTCGAAGGTGAACGAGTCGGTGCCGTAGACCGTTTCGTACGGTTCGCACACGCCCAGCGGCGGTGCCGGTGAGTGCGAGTGCAGGACCTGGACATGGTGTCCGTGCAGCAGCAGTGGTGGAGGATGGCCGCAGTTGACCATCTCGGCGCGTGAGGCATGGTCGGGGAGGTCGAGCGTGAGGACGGTGATGAAGTGCTCGCCGTGATCGTGCTCGGTGTCCGCGACCTCGTCCATGCTCCGGCTGACGCTCTCTTCGAGCGCCGTCACCAGCTCGGGCAGTGTGTCGCAGCGGTGGGCGCCCTCACGGAAGGCGCCCAGCACGAGGGACGCCTCCCCGATGGCGGCCAGCCCCTTGCCCCGTACATCCCCGATGACCACGCGACTGCCAGCGCGGGCGCTACGGGCGATCCCGAACAGATCGCCCCCGATCCGGGCCTCGTGCTCGGCGGACAGATACAGCCAGGCCACCCGCAACGGCCCGACCCGCCGGGGCGGCGGACGCAGCAGCACCCGCTGTGCGGTCTCGGCCACCGACCGCACCCGGCTCAGCTCCCGGCCACGCTGCTCCCGTATCAGGCAGATCAACGTCACCATGGTGGAGAGTACGGTCAGCGAAATGATCTGCGCGATGTGATTGGTGCTGGTCAGGCCGCCGTGAAGCGTGGCGATCAACACCTCGGCCGACACCGCCAGAGCTCCGATCAGTGAGGTGAGCCGCGGCCCGGCGAAGGACACGGCGAGGGCGGGCGCGACGACCAGCAGCGCGCCCAGATGAACATCCACCGGCATATGTACGTCCACCGCGGTGATCACGACGATCAAGGCGATCGGAACAGTCACCAGACCGCGCCCCATCGGATGCTCCAGCAGCCGATCCGCGCGAAATCCGCGAACATTCATTTGCCGGTTTTGCCCGATTGGCAGCGACCTATGCTCCTATGTGGTTATATTGCCAACTTATGACTCGCGCCTGGCCGGCCGGGGTTATTCCCGGACGCCTGCCTGCTCCACCGCCCTGTGGCGCAGGGCGAGTGCGGCGGGGACGACGGACGAGACCACCGCGAGGACCGCGCAAGCGGCCACGACGGTGCCGAGAGCTGTCCAGGGGATCTTGACGGAGGTCCACACCGACAGGACGCCCAGGGCGCTCCACATGCCCATCAGATTGAGCCCGGCGACCAGCAGGCCCAGCACTCCTCCCACCGCCACCACCATCAGCGCCTCGGCACCGACCAAACGCAGCACCTGCCCCTTGGTGGCCCCTGCCAGGCGAAGTACGGCCAGGTCGCGTACCCGGTCGGAGGTTGCCATGACCATGGTGTTGGCCAGGGAGATGCCGGTGTAGAGGAGGGCGATGCCGAGGACCAGGAGGAAACCGAGCCGGGTCGTCCGGTTGGTCTCGGGGTAACTGGCCCGCACCCACTGGTCCTTGGTGTGAACGTGCCCGCCGGAGGCGCGTACCGCCTCGCGCAGACCGTCGGCCATGTCGGTGATGGCGCCTGCGCGGGTCTCGTCGGCTCCGTCCGCCAGGCTGATGTCGACGCGGTCGACGGTGGCGCCGGACGCGTTGCGCGGGGTGATGTAGACGCCGTTGCCGCCGGTGCCGGTGGTCATCACCGCGGCGATCCGCAGCGACTTCTTCGTACCGTCGCCGAGCCACACGTCCACGAGTTCCCCCACAGAGTGCTTTTCCCACTCCTCGTTGACGATGATCGAGCCGTCGTCGAGGTCGCTCACCCTTCCGGCCGTGAGCGGCAGCCGGGTGGTGGCGGCGAGCGGTCCGGGGTGGGCGGCCCGAGCCTCGGACTTGATGAGCGCCGTGCCGTCCTCCAGGACGTAGACGGCGGTGGACGACGAAACGGACACGCCGGCGCCGGGCACGTCGCTTCCGGATACCTCGGCGCCGGGCACGTCGCGTATCTTCCGCAGCGTCGCCGCGTCGAAGCCCGCGCCGTCCGCCGGGGTGACCACGAAGTCGGCGGCCGTCCGCTCGCGCGCCTCGGTGGCCTTCGCCTCGTTCAGGGTGGCGGTCGCGCCCAGGAGCGAGCCCGCCAGCGCGACCGTGACGAGGACAGGTGCCGCGACGGCGGCGGTGCGCCGGACACCGGCGGCGGCGTTCTCCCGGACCAGCATGCCGCCGGCGCCGGGCAGCCGGGCGGGCAGCCAGGCGAGCAGCCGGGTCAGCGGACGTACCAGGGCCGGTGCGAGCAGGGCGACCGCGGTGATCAGCAGCATCGGCCGGCTCACATAGGTCTTGCGGTGCAACAGCTCGCCCGGGGCGGTGACCAGCGCCAGGCCGAGCGTCACGGCGGCGGTCAGCAGCAGGGCGAGGCCACACAGCCGGCGGCCCCGCGTCAGCGCCCGGGTGTCCGCGGCGGCCTCGCGCAGTGCCTCGGCGGGTCCGGTCCGGCCGGCCCGCCAGGACGCGGCGACCACCCCGCAGAGCGCGACGAGCAGCCCCGTCCAGAAGGCCAGGTGGTACGGCCAGATGTCGTCGCCGATGGTGAACCAGCCGGGCGCGAGGCCTTCGTCGACCGCCCACGCGGCGGGCACCGACGCCCCGTACGCGCCGAGCGCGCAGCCGGTCGCCGAGGCGAGTACGCCGACCACGAGGGCCTCGGCGACGACCATGCGGCGGATCTGCCCCGCGGTCGCCCCGGCGGTGCGCAGCAGCCCGAACTCCCGGCGCCGCTGGGCGACCGCGAACGCGAAGGTGGACGCCACCACGAACACCGACACGAATCCGGTGACCCCGGCGGCCGTGCCGAACATGGCGTTCATCGCGGTGAGGGCCTCACTGTCCCGGTCGGGATCGGCGTCGGCGAACCTGCGCGCGTCGCCGGTGAGGACCCGTACGCCGACGCTGCCCCGTACCGCCTCGCGCACGGCCGCGGGGTCGGCGTCCACGACGAGCTGGGTGCTGCGCGGTGACAGTTCGGCGGCGCGCCGGTCGGTGTAGAAGACGGCGTTCTCGAAGCCGGTCCCGGTGACGGTTCCGGTGATGGCTCCGAGGACGGTCCCGACGACCCGTACGGTGCCGCGGTCGGTCCGCACCCGGGTGCCCGGGGCGGCCCAGTCACCGCTGACGACGACTTCGTCGGCCGCGCGGGGCGCACGTCCGGCGTCGATGCGGTACGGGGCGAACGCGGCGGTGGACCAGGGATGCCCCACCAGGCCGCCGGGCGCGCTCCCGACCTGCGCGGTGGCCGACCTGCCCCGGGCCTGCTCGGCGGTTGACCCGGCTCGGGCCTGTACGTCGGCTGGTCCGTACCGGACCTGTACGTCGGCTGGTCCGCCTCGGGCCTGCGCGGTGGTCGACCCGTTCCGGGCCTGTACGTCGGCTGGTCCGCCCCGGATCCGTACGGCGAAGGACCGGTCCTCGACGACGGTGCCGAGTCTCCTCAGCCTCGCGACGACCTCGTCGGGCACGGCACGAGGGTGGGCGAGCCTCTGGACCCGGTCGCCGGCCGAGGTGGGCACGCGCAGGGTGTCCGCGCCCTTGACCACGACGGGCGCGGCGGCGAACCGCTCGGGCGCGCGTTCGGGCGCGTCCAGTGAGGACGCGAGGGCCAAACCCATGACGGCGATCAGCGCCACGCCCAGGGAGAGGGCGACGAAGCTGCCGGCGAACGTGACCCAGCGGGCGCGAAGGGTACGCAGGGCGGTGCTCAGCACGGTACGGCCTCCAGCTTGGTCATGCGCGCCGCGATGTCCTCGGCGGAGGCCGCGATCAGCTCGCCGTTGACCCGCCCGTCGACGAGGAAGACCACGCGATCGGCGTACGAGGCGGCCACCGGGTCGTGCGTGACCATGACGACCGTCTGACCCCCGTGGTCGACCATGCCGCGCAGCAGCGTGAGCACCTCGCGGCCGGTCCGCGAGTCGAGGGCTCCGGTCGGCTCGTCGGCGAACAGGACCTCGGGACGGGTGATCAGCGCGCGGGCCAGCGCGACCCGCTGCTGCTGGCCACCGGAGAGCTCCGACGGGCGGTGCCGCGCCCGCTCACCCAGTCCGACCTGGCGCAGCACCTCATGGACCCGGGCCTTCGAGGGGCGGCGGCCGGCGAGCCGCAGAGGCAGCGCCGCGTTCTGTTCGGCGGTCAGCGAGGGCAGCAGGTTGAACGCCTGGAAGACGAAGCCGACGCGCTCGCGGCGCAGCAGGGTCAGCTTGGTCTCGCTCAGCTTCGTCAGTTCGGTCCCGCCCATGGCGACCGAGCCCGACGTGGGCCGGTCCAGCCCGGCGGCGCACTGGAGGAGCGTCGACTTGCCGGAGCCGGAAGGGCCCATGACGGCGGTGAACGTTCCTCCCGGGAAGGAGAGCGAGATCTGGTCGAGGGCGGTCACGGACCCACCGCCCGATCCGAACCGCCTTGTGACGGAGCGCAATTGGATGCCGTCGTTACTCGCAGGACTCACCCGGCTCACCCAGCCCACACGACTTACCCGGCTCACCCAGCCCAGACGACTTACCCAGCTCACTCAGCGCACACGGCTCACATGTCCCCATTGCTCATCCCCACTGTCCTTACTATCCCTAATGTCCAATGTCCCTACGCCAACGGCGCCCCGGGCCGGCTCCTCCACCAAACCGTGCGGAGCCACCGCGGCGCAGTACGGCAGGGACGAGACTCGGGGTAGGGCGGGCCCTACCCCCGATCGACCACGTGGCCCGATGGCACAGCGGAGGGCGGGCCTCCTAGCGTGATCCCCATGCACCCTCGGATCCCCGCGCACCCCCGGTTGCCCCCGCACTCCCGGTTGCCCGCGCACCCCCGGTTGCCCGCGCGCCCCCGGAATGTGTGGCAGGCCATGTCCCGGCCCGACTTCCTGCTGTCGGCGTGGCCGTGGCGCTCGGCGGGGTATCTGGTCACCGGCGCGGTCACCGGCGCGGCGGCCCTGGTGGCGATCGTGACCCTGGCGGCGGTCGGCGGGATCCTCGCCCTCGTCCTGGTGGGGCTTCCCCTGCTGATCGTCACCGCCCTCGCCGGAATCCCGGTGGCGTGGGCGGAGCGGCGCAGACTGCGTCTGATCGACCTGGATCCGGCCTCCGCCCCGCACCGGACACCCGCGGCACCGGGGCCGCGGGCCTGGCTGACGACACGGCTGCGGGAACGGGCCACCTGGCGCGAACTCGGTTTCGCCCTGCTGTTCGCGGGGCTGCTGTGGCCGGTCGACGCCCTGGCGGTCGCGGTCGCGCTGCTCTTTCCCCTGTCCATGGCGGTCACCCCGCTGCTGATGGCCACGGCCGGCGACGGCCGCGAGGCGAAGGTACTCAAGCAGTGGACGGTCACCACATGGCCGGCGGCTTTCGGCGTCGCCGTGCTCGGCATCGTCCTCCTGGGCCTGTGCGTGTACGTTCTGGGCGTCGCCGCGGGCGCCCGAGCCGAGCTGACCCGTCTCCTGATCGCCTCGCGCGAGGGGGATTTGGGCGCCAAGGTCGTCGAACTGGCCCGTTCCCGGGTCCGGTTGGTGGATGCCTTCGAGGCGGAGCGGCGCCGTATCGAGCGCGATCTGCACGACGGAGCGCAACAGCGACTGGTGGCGCTGACGATGACCCTCGGTCTGGCCCGGCTGGACGCGCCGCCCGGACCGCTCGCCGACCAGCTCGCCAAGGCCCATGAGGAGGCGGGCGAGGTGCTCGCGGAGCTGCGTGAGCTGATTCACGGCATCCATCCCAAAGTCATCGAGGACTACGGCCTGCGGGCGGCGGTCTCCGACGCCGCCGACCGCTCCGCGATCCCCGTGGACGTCGACCTCGTACTGCCGGGCCGGCTGCCCCGGGCCGTCGAGTCCGCCGCGTACTTCGTGGTCTGCGAGGCGCTCGCCAACATCGCCAGGCACAGTGGGGCGAACCGCGCGGAAGTGACCGGGCACCACTGCGAAGGGCGGCTGTTCCTGGACGTACGCGACGACGGCCGGGGCGGCGCCGACGCCACGGCCGGCAGCGGGCTCACCGGTCTCGCGGACCGGGTGTCGGTCCTGGATGGCAGACTCTCCCTGTCCAGTCCGCCGGGCGGACCGACCGTGCTGCGTGTGGAGCTTCCTTGCGAGTGGACCGATCGCTCCGCGTAGTGCTCGCCGAGGACAGCGTGCTGCTGCGGGAAGGACTCATCGGTCTGCTCAGCCGCTTCGGCCACGAGGTGGTGGCGGCGGTGGGTGACGCGGAGACGCTGGTCGCCGTGGTCGAGGAACACACACCCGACATCGTGGTGACGGACGTGCGCATGCCGCCCGGGTTCCAGGACGAGGGACTGCACGCGGCGGTGCGGCTGCGCGAGCGGCGGCCCACGCTTCCCGTCCTGGTCCTCAGCCAGTATGTGCAGCGGATGTACGCGGCCGAACTGCTGGACTCCGGTGACGGATCGGGCATCGGCTATCTGCTGAAGGACCGGGTCGGCCAGGTCGAGGAGTTCGTGGCCGCGCTGCGTGAGGTGGCGAACGGCGGGACCGTCGTCGACCCCGAGGTGGTGCGCCGGCTCCTGCGCCGCCGCCGCGATCCGCTGGAGCGGCTCACCCCGCGCGAGCGCGAAGTCCTGGCGCTGATCGCGGAGGGCAGGTCGAACGGCGCGATCGCCCGCGAGCTGGTGGTCTCGGAGGCCGCGGTCGGCAAGCACATCGGCGGCATCTTCACGAAGCTGGACCTGCCTCCGGCCGACGAGACCCACCGCAGGGTCCTGGCGGTGCTCGCGTACCTACGGGCATGACCCCCCGGTACCGGTCGCGCGTCGGTACCGGTCACGCCGGTACCGGTCCTGGCGGGGGCCGGTCACGCCGGTACTGAGCACGTCGGCACCGGTCACGTCGGATTGGTCATGGCGGGGAGCGCCGACGAGCCCCGCTGGAGGTGGCCGGATGGCGCGGCAGTCCATGACCGCCGCGCCACTGGTGCGGTGTCGGTCCGTATCAGGTTGCGGTGCAGGTGACGGTTGGCCAGGTTCGGTTGCCGTTGTGCTGGATGGTGACGCCCCAGTTGTTGCCGGTGCCGTTGGGTTTGGCGGTGAGTACTTGGGCGCTGGGGAAGGTGGCGCTGATGTTCCAGGTGGAGAGGATTTTCGCGGGGGAGGGGACGTTCATGGTCACGGTCCAGTTGCTGGAGCCGGTGACGGAGACGTTGAGGTTGTAGCGGTCGTCCCACTGCTGTCCGGCGGACAGGGTCGCGGTGCAGGCGCCACCGCCACCTCCACCGCCGCCACCTCCACCGCCGCCTCCGCCACCGCCGCCTCCGCCACCCGAACCGGTGTCGCCCACGGTGATGTTGGAGTTACCGCTGCTCTGGTAGCCCTCGGTGGCCATGATCATGTAGTTGAAGGTGCCCAGGCTCATTCCGGCGCGGGCCCAGGCGTCGAAGTGGTTGCCGGTGGTGATGGTTCCGCCGGTCCTCTTCGACTGCCGCACGCTCCAGTACTGGTTGAAGGTGCGGATGCCCTCGATGGAGGGGGCGTTGTAACGCGTCGTCTGGTAGATGTCGTACGTACCGCCGTCGCTGGTGACGGTGCCCTTGTACGTACCCGTGGGCCGGTAGGTGCCCCAGTTGTCGACGATGTAGTACTCCACCAGCGGGTTGGTCGACCACCCGTAGAGAGTCAGATACGCGTTGCCGGACGGGTTGAAGGTGCCCGAGTAGGTCACGCTCCGGCGGCCTCCGGTGCTCCAGCCCTTGCCGGCGACGAAGTTGCCGGTGTTGCTCCATGAGGTGCCGTAGCTGCCACCGGAGGCCAGGTTCATGGAGACCGACCCCGGTGCGTCGGTCCAGAACGAGTAGTAGTAACCGTTGTTGGTGCCGGTCTGGTTCGTGGTGACGACCGTGTCGGCGTGGGCGGTGCCCGGCAGGGCGATCGCGGCCACGGCGACCAGCAGCAGGGTGCAGGCACTGCTGATGAGCAGCCTGAAACGGCCGGCCAACTCGAAGCGGCGGCGCCTGCGGCGCGGCGGGGGTGCGGCGTGTGTGACGGGGTGTGCGGGTGCGTGTGCGGGTGCGTCGCTCATGTGCGTGCTTCCTCCTCGTCCTCGTGAGGCCGATGGGGCCAGGCAGCGTGACGCGTGCCTGAAAGTTGTCGCTGAGCATTGCGGTGACGGCGACCGCGCGGTCGCCGTCGCGCGACACGGCCGGGGTCCGCGGGTGGTCGCGTTCCCGGGGACCGGAGCCAGGTCACGGTGGCGGCCCACATCGACAGTGGTTGAGCTCTGCCAACGGCGACAGTGTTGATCTGGCCCTGTCAGCTGTCAACACTTTCGGCAGTGAATACGAAATATTCGCGGACCGTGGATGTCATCGAGGAGTCATTCATCCAGCTCACGACCACATCTGACCGACGGAATCGAGTAGAACCGGGAAGAAGCCCCTCGATGCGAGACCGGCGTGCGGTCGATCTCTTCGAATGTTTCGAAGATTTTCCCGATCGAGATCGGGCCATGGTGACTGCTGCCGTACCCGGCACCCGGCACCCGGCAGCACCCCACCCCGCAGCACCCGGCACCCCGCCCGCCGGGCGTCGTCGCCGGCGAGTCGACCGCATGATCGGCCGGTCCGGTCCGGTCCGTACGTGCCTGCCGCAACGCGAGCCAGTACAGGTGAGCCGCCAGGTCCTCGCTCGGCATGCCCCCGGAGGCCGTCGGCTGCCCGGAATCATCCCGCTGCCCAGGGTGTCAGCAGGCGTTTCAAAGTCGGTTCCAGGTTTCCCCAAGGTCTCCCAAGAAGAGTGGTTCTCGCGTTCAGCGCGAAGCAGCAGCAACCAGCAAGCAGTACCGGAGGAGAGACCCATGCACATCCGTCATGCCCTTACCGCCACCGCCGTCGGCAGTGCCCTGGCACTGGCCGGCATGGCCGCACCGAGCTCGGCGATCGCCGCCGCCAAGTACCCCGGCCAGGTCAAGTGCCCCAAGGGCGACTACCAGCTCTGCATCGACGGGGGCCCCGGCGGCTTCACCATCAGCGGCAAGAAGTTCTCCGGCCATGACAACGCCATCCTGCTCAGGAATGTCAAGAACGTCACGGTCTCCGGGAACCAGTTCACCAACCTCAGCGGCTCCACCGGCTACGCCGGGGTCCACGTCAAGAACTCCTCCGGCATCGTGATCAAGAAGAACACCTTCTCCAACCTGCGCAACGGCGGCAACATGCACGGGATCTACCTGGTCAAGACCTCGGGCAGCAGCATCACCGGCAACAAGTTCTCGACGATCACCGGCGACCCCGTGCGGATCAGGGACGGCAGCAAGAACAACACGGTCAGCGGGAACACCTTCACCGGCTCCGGCCAGTACGGCCTGTTCAGCGAGTGGGGCCGACTGGAGAACGGCGAGACCTGCGGAAGCGGCAACGTCTTCAAGAGCAACAAGTACAAGAGCGGCGGCTACGGCGGCAAGAAGATCTCGGTGATCAAGTGGGGCGGCAAGGGCGGAGGCAGCACCGGCCTGAAGCTCACCTGGGGCAACTGCAAGAAGGCGAGCATCACCAACAAGGGCGGCAACACCACCCTCTGACCGGCCCCGCGCCGCCGCGCCCGACGGCGCCGGGCCTCACCGGGAGGTATCCGGGAGATCAACTCCCCGCCCGCCCACGCACCGCCCACGCAACCGGCCCCGGACGAGGAGTCCGAGGCCGGTTGCCGATGTCAGGTGTGGACGTCAGCCGTCCATCAGATCCGGGTAGGGACAGAGTTCCAACGGGGCGGTCGGACGGTCGGCCCACTTCCACCAGACGTGTTGATCGGAGCAGCCCCAGACCACACGGCAGGTTCGACTGTCGTCCTCCTCGCGGTGACAGAGCGCCATCGCGCCGGCCTTCAAGGGGCGACCGCACCGGGGACAGGTTGGTACGGACTCGGTCGGCACGCCCGCAACGTACCCCTTGGCTCCGGTGGCTTGAGCCCTCAGCTTGGGAAGCTCGGGTTCTCCAGGGGCGATTGCCGGGCCGACCCGATGGCCGGTTAATTGCTCCCGAGACAGCACAACCGCCGTTCCAGCAGACTGTTACGAGTGCTCGTGCGCGCCGCGCCACTCAGTGACTGCATGGAAGAGGGAGCCGTGAAGGGTCCGCGTAAACAGCGGTCGGTGTACAGCGTCGAGGTGCAACGAGGCGGCCCGGACGGGTGGCACTCCCAGAGGATCAGTCCTGACTGGGTCCACGCCTTCCACGCGGCCGACGCCGCTGTGCAGGCGTTTGATCGGTACATGGACGACTCCGGGGAGAGCGTCGCCTCCCTCGCCCCCTCGGGTGCAAATGGCCTACAGGTCCTCGTATGGCCTCAGGGCACCACGGCCCGACCGTCGGTCTTCCCCTTGCAGAGCGTCATGGAGCACAGGGTTCGTCGCGATGTCGGCCGCCGAAAGGAGGCCCAGACGCGTCTGGAACAAGCGACGGACGCGCTACGGGCGTCGGTTCGCGAGGCCGCGACAACGGGCGTCCGCCAGGCTCACCTGGCCCGCGTATCGGGCTGGAGCAGAGAGACGTTGCGGAAGCCGGCAGGAGTGCGACACCAAGCGCCGGGAACTGCTCGCTAACTCTGCACTTACGACAAGTACGAGGCACATGTCCGGCTCTACCTGATGCCTGAACTCGGTGCCAAGCCCCGCTGCCCGGCACGGCTGCGCCACGATCGTGACCGCCGCCGGGGTGGCTCCTTGCGTAGGTGATGGAGATCCTCGGGCACAGCCGGATCAGCATCACCATGGACGTGTGCACACACGTCGTACAGGACCCGCAGCGCGAGGCCATCAGCCACATGGACCGGCTGCTCAAGAAGCGGCCCGGCCGCGAGTGGTGCCCCGGGCAGGATTCGAACCTGCGACAGCCACTTTAGGAGAGAGGCTGGTGGAGCGTGCTGGTGACCTGCGGCTTCGACGCCTCGTGAGGTGACCGGAAACTCGACCACAGGACACCTTGGCTGACCTCTGCATCTGGCACGACAGTGGCACGAAGCTCAGCGGACGACAGTCAGCCACGACGGCGGGTGCGCTGGCCGACTCAGGCGCGCGTGTGCCTCGCCGCGCGCCCACCGGCCGCAACCACGCTACTGGCTTGTGTCGTCGACCAGAGCAGGCCGCGGTGCAGGGTTGCCCGGCCACGAGATGCGGCGTCTGAGTGACAGCCGTCGCACGGTTGGGAAATTCGATAAGTGGAGGGCATGGCCTGTCCAACGGCTTGGCTGGTTTGAGGGGAACCACTGTCTTGTGAGGCCGCCGCCACTGTAGTGACCGCTACCTTGCGGGCCGAACGTGCCACAGATCACTCGATCTGACTAAAATTACCCTACCGGCTCGACTGGTCAGCATTCTGAGTGAGAAGGAATAAGCGTGAGAGTCCAGTCTTTGAGAATGCTCAACTTTCAAGGTGTTGAAAAGTTGGAGATCGACGACTTGGGTCACCTACCCCTTGTCGTGCTGTCGGGAAGAAATGGCACTGGAAAGTCCACTACCATTCTCGCCGCGAGCCTAGCGTGGCATCTGCCCGATGATTTCGACGGGAACTCCGTAGTCGGACCATGGGGCGAACAGGCGGAAGTGTCGGTAACCCTCAAGCTGACTCAAGATGAGCAAATTATTCTATATGATGCCCTAGGGGTTGCGGATACTCCGCCGTGCCCAGAATTCGTCACACTCGATGTCGTGATCCCAGAATTCGAGAAAGCGCGTTACGTGAATGGGAGTGTATGGACCGAAACTCTGCGGTCAAAGAAGTTCAGGACACTCAACCCTTTTTCTAAGATTACTCTCATCCCGGCGGAACGCACGATTAGTCGTGGAAATATGAGCACCCTTGATCCAAATACGCTCTCCTTTGAGTCGGCAGAGCGTATACGCGCTAGCGCAATCGAGTCAATGCTTGAGCAGTGGACGAATTTCAGCTTGGATGGCATCCCGGATTACCTTGCTGCGCTTGACTACGTTGATCTGATGGATCAGCGCAACGGCGAATACATGGATGGACACTTCTCCGAGTTTGATGAAATATCCGATAGCTTCATGCGGGCCACAGGAAAGAAGATCGATCGCCCTTCTCCTGCGCGGGGCGGCGGGTTCGCGATTTTCGTTGACGCACAGAATGGAAATCGACACGCCCTGAGTGACCTATCGAGTGGTGAACATGAGGCATTGGGTCTCATGTATATGGTTCGCAGGCTTGCCACGGCAGGTGGCATCCTTCTGGTGGATGAGCCAGAGTTGCATCTGCATCCCTCGCTGCAGACAACTATCCTGGAAATGATCGAAAAGGGAAGTGAGAGTTCGCAGCTTTGGCTATCAACCCACTCCCCCAACCTGATTAACTCCGCCCCGCTCGATTCGTTGATCAGTATAGCGCCCGGAGGTAATGGGGGTAACCAAGCGACAAGCATCCGAGACAAGACTTCCCGGTTGGAATTGCTGAACGACCTAGGAGTGACGCCAAGCGCGTGGCTCCAACATGATCGAATCATCGTAGTGGAGGGGGTCAGCGACAAGAGATACCTGGAACTCCTCTTTCCCGTCGAAACGGCCCGTTCGCTGATCTATGTTGCCGGAAGTAGAGATGGTGTTGACGCGACAGTTCGGACTCTTTCGGCTGGCGAGCCATTTCTTCCGTGGGTGGCTATTCGGGACCTTGATCTAATAAATGCAGATAAAAAGGCGCCGCACGGCGAGAGCTTCACCTGGAGCAGGAGGGCATTCGAGAATGTATTCTTGGAGGGTGAACTCCTCTGTCGTGCTGTACGTAACGCGGCGGGCAACATTTCGGCCGCAGAGGTTGAGGCGCACTTGTCGCACTTGGCTGGATCTGAGAAAGGGTCCGTGCGGACTCTCCTTCTGGAGGAAAAGGTAAAATCCGCGCTTCCTGGCACCCGTCCACCGAATCCCAATGACTATGCATCGTCATTGCGGCATCAGGTGCAGCTCTTGAATGATCGAATCGCGATTATCGGTCAAGTCGAGCAGGATGTGGATCAGTACATTAAAGACAGATGGGAAAGTGAATGGAAGAGGTTGGTTCAGGGGAAGCGGGTACTTGCCGGCTTCGTTTCTAAAACCCCATTCAGTGGGATGGTCAACTTTATGAATGCCGTGTGCAAAACAATTAGAGAGAATCCTGAACTCATGCCTCAGGATTTGCAGGATGTGCGAGACCTGATTACCCGTTCCCCTCAATAGGTAGTGGTAAGTTGAATCCGCTTGCCGACACAGGAAGGGGAAGTGCGGGTTCGCTAGATCCACTCACCGTGAGCGGGCGTGGTTCAGGGCGTCAAGGTGGAGCGCGCCACTGTACGAACGCCTTTACATCCTGGGCCGCGACTCCTCGGCTCTGTCGGGGGCAACGGCGGATGGGATGGGAGTTCACGATGCTCTGCCGGGGCGGTCGGGGCTTGAAGTCGTATGCCCAGGTTGGGAGTTCCCTGCCTGGCGGTGTGCGAGCGGCAGGAAGATCACTGGCCGGATCACCCATGCGATGCGGGTGGCGGAGGAGGTGACCGACACCGTGCAGGGCTCGGATCGCAAGAGGGTTCGTCGTGTGTCTATGCGGCCTTCGTCCAGCCACTGCCCGGCCTGCTCGGATGCTTCCGGGTCGAATGCCGGTGAGATGTGGTGCGGAGCGCGACGGCAACCCATCGGTCGGCCTACACCGTTCTGTATCCAGTGGCCGTTGTTGCTGAGAGGGTTTTGCCTGTTGGTCGAGCAGCTTTTCAACGCCGGTGACTGTTGTTGCATGGGGTCGTTGAAGTCCTTGTGATGGATGCCGACAGCGATGCTCAGTGCTGGCAGGTGCACCGCGTCAGCCTCGGCAGGTCTTACGGCGAGCTCGCTGATCTGGTGACTGGCATCGCTCCGGACCTGGATTCCTGGGCGAGGGCCCGGGGTGTTCGGGACGGTCAGCGGTTTCTGATTGGCCCGGATGGTCGCCCGGATCTGCGGGTGAACGCCTGCATTCCGTTCGACAACGAGCAGGACCCAACCCGTCGGGCAATCATCGGCGCGATGAACAGGCTCTTCGCCGGCACCCCTCAGCGGTCGAACGGACGGCTCAACGTCTCTCAGTTGGCTATTGAAGCAAACGTCAAGCGCTGGCATCTGACTCACCAGCATGCCGATCTCCGACAGCTCTTTCAGACCAAGGCCACCGAGCTAGAGACGAAGAGGACTTCGAACGTCCATTCCTCGGACGCCTTCGAGGAGCTGAAGAAGAAGCACAAGGAGCTGCAGGCCCACTGCAGGATCTTGGAAGCGCGTCTTCAGCTCTACGCGACCACCTTGAACCTGCTGTCCCTGGAGAACGCTGCTCTCTCAGGCCGAGACGCTGACGCGGCCAAGGTCCGAGCCATGCCGCGGCAGCCGCAGCACATGCCCTGACAAGCACCGGAAGACCCTGGTTCAGAGCAACACTGCTGTTGCGCGACATGCGACGGTGACTTACCTCAACCGACGCGCCGTGGGGATACGCCCAGGACGAGCTTCTCCAGCGCTTCCCGGACCGGGCCGAACGTCGCTACCCACGTCTCGATCAGGTAGATCTCGCTGGTCTCGTCGATACCGAGGGAAAACCGGCCCTCGTCGAGCTCACCGACGGGGAAGATGTCCCGCCCAACCGTCGAGCTCCAGTCTGCGAATCGATCCTCCTCGCCCACCGCAAGTTCGGGATCAAAGGTGAAGGGCGTCCTGGCGCAGGTGATGCCTGGCCCGCTGATCTGTACGTCCAAGCCTCCGAACTCAGTCAAGAACCGTTCGGCGGCCTCATGCATCCGGACCAGCCCAGTTGCCTCCAGCATCTCGCGCCACTGCTGAATCGGGACGCGTCGCCCCGGCTTCCATCCGGCCGCACGCAGCGTTTCCTCGACCTCGCCGGCATCCCGCCGAGTCGCCACATCCGCTTCAACCCACGCCTGGTCCACGGGCACGTTCTCCGGCCAGCCCGGACGCCACTGGGCCAGCCACTCGTCGAAGTCCTCGCGCAGGAACTGGCGCTCTACGGGCTTGAGTCGCACCTGCGGCCGCGCATCGGCCCACCAGACCTCGAACTCCGCCACGGTCCCTACCGTCGGCCAGCGCTCCGCGGCGGCCGGAAGCAGCAGCACGTCGACGAACCCACCAACCGGAAGGCCGATGTCAATGAAGATCCCCGTCGCACCCTGATTCGGGACCGCGGTTACCGTCCCCGAAAGCCTCTGTCCCAATCGCAAGCCTCTCCGGGCCTGGATCCACTCTTCGACGCTGACCATGCAGCACATCCTCGCAGCGGAATCAGCGCAACGGGGTGATGCGCCTGCAACAGTGCTGTTGCCTCGATGCCAGACATGTCAGCAGGTCAGCCCCGTCCGACGAAGGACAGTAGCAACTCGAACTGGCGGAAGAAGCGGTGCCGTGTAGGCGTCCAAGGACGCCCGCAGTGTCAGCTCCCCCTCGACGCTGAGGTCTTCCGTCCAGCACTTGCACCAGGAGCCCTTGCGGGCTTTGTCGTTCAGCACAGGTGGTCTCCCGGTCGGGTGCCGGTGAGCAGTTCCGCGGCGACCGTGAAGCCGCCCTCGCTGTCATGGATCACGACTCGGTGAGCCAGCGCGGTGACCATGCCCAGACCTCGGCCGTGTTCGGCCTCGGCGTCCTGGCGCTCGGCCTTGGGAGCCGTGCCTGTTCCTCCCCGTCCGTCACTGACAGGCGATCACCTGGCCAGTCACCGCGAGGGCCAGGTGGAAGCTGCCGGATTCCGTGCCGCTGGCCGTGGAGGATCGCGTTCGAACTCAGTTCGCTCACGGTCAGCTCGGCGTCGTCGGCCAGGGGAGATCCGTGCAGGACGTCACGGGTCCAAAGGTGGGCCCGGCTCACCTCTTCCGGAAATCATGGGCAAGGGCGTCTTCGTACGGCTGCGGATGGGCCACAGCAGCTCGCGGGCCGCGCGGATCTATCAGCACATGACCAGTAACCGTGATCGGGCCATAGCCGCCCCCCTTGGTCCGATGATCCGCGATGGCGGGGGAGACCCCTCGGCGAACGGCGACAAGGGCTCCGCACGGACGTAGTGGCACGCCAGCGAAAATGGTGAAGGGCCAGCCTGGGAGGGGAATCCTCTTGAGCTGGCCCTTCTGTCTGTGCCCCCGGCAGGATTCGAACCTGCGACACCCGCTAGAGGAGTTTTCTCGGGGCGAGGCTGTGACCTGCATAGATGTCGGGCGCAGGGTGCCTCGCCTGGAAGAATTCCTCTCCCGGGTTCTCGCGTGTTCGCGTGGTTTCCCGTCCCGATGTGTGCTGAATCCGTTCTGAACCGGGGCTACTCGGCAGGCGGTCGGCAGCGGCTCTTCGTGACAGATATGAAGGATCGGCGGCACCCCGCTTGAGGTCTTATGTCGGCAGGGGCGCTAATTCACATCGATGCCGTACTCCTGGACCAGTTCCTCCAAGCCGCCTCGGTATCCCTTGCCTCCGGTGACGAACTCCCAGTCGCCGTTCGCGCGGCGACGGAAGGACCCCAGTACGAGGGCGGTTTCGCCGGCGCGGCCGT
Source organism: Streptomyces sp. NPDC055025 (assembly GCF_053608565.1). NCBI lineage: Bacteria > Bacillati > Actinomycetota > Actinomycetes > Kitasatosporales > Streptomycetaceae > Streptomyces > Streptomyces sp. NPDC055025. The sequence goes on along the minus strand of NZ_JBSGVS010000061.1, from coordinate 11,030 downwards.
CGGAGACTTCCAACTGGTCGAGTGGGGTTCCCTCGGAGTCCAGCAGCCGAATACCGGCGTCGGCGAACCCGGACAGGTCGGCCGCGGGGTTGGCGACGGGATCGACCGAGGCGATGACGACGAGGCGATCAGCGCGCGCCGGCAGAGCATCGAAGGAGACGTGGATGGCGGCTCTGTCCGGTGCGACGGGGATGAGCGCGCGGACCGTGCCGTCGGGTGTCCGGGGGTTGTTGAAGAAGACGAAGTGGTCGTCGTCCAGCACCCGGTTGCCGTGGCAGACCAGCGCGCACACGTCCAAGGCGACGCTACCCGACCAGTACATGCCCAGCACGTTGTGGTCGTCCGTGCTGGACCCACTGTCCGGCGCTGTCCGCTGGGCGGGCACCGAGCGTTCGCCGCTGCCCAGTCGCCCGCGCAGTCCGTGGCGGTGCAGCAGGTCGACCAGTTCGGAGCCTGCCACCAGTTCCAAGGGCTTGCCGTTGGCGAAGGTGTGCGAGCCGGGGCCGAATGCGGACGTCGTGACCAGGACACCCTTGTTGGCACCGGCGTCCTGGACGGTGCCGTACAAGTCGCGGACGGCTGTCGGAGGCACGGTGTTGCGGTAGCGCTTGACCTGTACGACGATCTTGCCGCCGCGAATCGGGGTCGGGTCCAGCGCATCGACGTCCACGCCACCGTCGTTCGAACGCTGTGTGGTCACGGCTTGCATGCCCATGGCCCGGAACAGATCGGCGACCAGCGCTTCGAAGGCGATGGGATCCATCTCGTACAGATCCGGCTCTTCGTCGCCTCCATGGGTGACGACACCGTTACCGACGTCTTCGGGAACCCGGCCGGGCCGCACGGGCGCGTACTGATCGGGGCGTGACGACAGTTGCCCCCGGAGTCCGTCCACCAGGCAGTTGACAGCGTTCACCTGTTCCAGACGCAGCTCGGCGAAAGTCGAACGCGGGGCCATGACAGTGCCGAGGAACATGGGTGCCCGTCGGCCGGTCGTCGGGTCGTGATCGTCCACGAACCCGTTCAACGCGACCGATTCCAGTGCACCGAACTCATCGGCCGCGAAAAGATCACGCAGAACCAACAGGAGACACTGTGCGAGTACGTCCCGGTACAGGGCGCGGCGCTGCGTGACAGGTCGGGGCGACTCCTTCTCCTGATCGGCGTTGATCATGTAGCGCACCGACTTCGCCTCCGGGACGACGTCGTACTTGGGCAGCTCCCAGTTCAGTACCAACTGGCGCGCACCGGAGTCGTACGCCGCGGACACCTGACGGGGCAGGTCCTCCGGCCAACCGGTCGAGGCGTAGAGGGCGGCGGAGAAATACTCCACCGCGGCCTCGGGATCTCCGTTGCGAAGCCCTGTCGTCATCTCCGCGATGCCGGCGTTGTGCCGCCGGATCTCGCCCAGCTGGGTTTCGGCCCACTGCTGGTACTGCAGCTGGTAGGCGGCCAACTGGTGCTGACGCTGTGCTTCCGCGGCCTGTGCGGCCTGCCAGTCACGCTCGAACCTGGACCGGGCCTCCGCCTGTGCCTGGGCTCGCCGTGCTGCGGTCCAACCACCCTGCGGCTGGTACTGGTTCGGGTCCGGCATGCGGATGGGGTGCGCGAGCTGTCCCGGGGAGAATGCCTCGATCTGCTCCGCCCGAGCCAGTGTGTCGGCCCGGAACACCGGAGCCCGGCACCCTGCCGCCAACAGACCCTGCAAAGACTCGACCCGCGCGTCGAGTTCCTGCGTGCGCCGCCGGGCCTCCGCCTCGCGCTGCTCCCGGTAGGCCGCCCGCTGCTCGCGGTGGCTGCGTGCCAGTTCCCGCTGATAGGCGCGCTGTTGCCGTTCCTGATCCCGCTGATACCTGGCTTGTGCTTCGAGCTGGCGCTGCTGTTGGCGCTGTGCCTCGGCCCAGATACCGACCAACCCGTTGGAGCGACGACTCATGTTCCGGAAGGCCCTCCCCCACCAGGGTCCCGGTGTCCGTGCACCGAGCCCTGGCCCCATAACCAGCAGTAATGGGACGACTCTAGGCCCTGTCCGGCCGGTCTTCGCGGGCCCGGAACGCCTGGCACGGCACCTCGCCGCGTTGTCGGAGTCGCCCGAGTACGTCCAGTACACGGGCGATCCTCCGCCTTGCGATGTACCGCACCAGCCGCCCCGGGCTGATCCACGAAGACCGACCGGACAGGGCCTAGTCGGCGACCGACGACTCGCCCATTCGTGTGCCGGGATCCCGTGACCGGCCCTCCGGTCCGTCGCCGGACGGTCTCCTCCGGTCCTCTGATCGACCGGTTCTCCGGCCGCACTGCTTCGCTGACGCTGCGTCAGCTCGCTCTGGCCGGGCTCGACGTATCGATGGCCAGGGAGACGGCCAGGGTGCCCAGCACCGTACCCATCACGTAGCGCTGCACCTTGAGCCAGGAGGGGCGGCGCGCCAGGAAGACCGCGATCGTGCCGGCCGCCAGGACGATCGCGAGGTTGACCCCGACGCTGACCAGGATCTGGACCGAGCCGAGGAGGAGGCCCTGAAGGAGGACGTGACCCTTGTCCAGGTCGATGAACTGGGGGATGAGTGAGATGTACATGATGGCGATCTTCGGGTTGAGCAGGTTCGTCATCAGGCCCATCGTGAACAGCTTGCGCGGCGAGTCGTACGGCACATCCTGCGGGGCGAAGACGGAGAGGCCGCCCGGCTTCAGGGCGTTCCAGGCGAGATGGGCGAGGTAGGCGGCGCCCGCGAGCTTCACCGCGAGGTACAACTCGGGTACGGCGGTGAAGACGGCCGACAGGCCGAGGTTCGCCGCGACCAGGTACACCAGGAAACCCAGCACCACACCGCCGAGGGAGATCACCCCGGCGCGCCTGCCCTGCGTGATGCTGCGGGAGACGAGATAGATCATGTTCGGACCGGGAGTGAGCACCATGCCGAGTGCGACGACCGTCACGCCGAGGATCCCGCTCGGTTCAACCATGAAAACCCCTCATGCGCCGGCGCGCTGGCGCGTTGGTGTGTCGCGTGGTGTTGTGCCGCTGCGTTCATGCCGCCGCGTTCAACGCTGTGCAGGATTGCACCGAGCCGATTGCATTGAGCTCCCGAGGTGGGTGCGGCGGGCGCCCCGTACCGACTGTGGCCTGGCCTCGTTGTGTCGGGAGTGTATTGCGGAGCAATGGTGCGATGCAATATTTGTATTGCCCTCGGTGCAATGTTGTGGTTGGGTGGACGGCGCAGGGACGGGCGAGGGGAGCGGGTGCCGTGAAGGACCGCGTGAAGAGCCATGCGAAGGACTATCAGGGCGTCGCCGATGCCGTGGCCGAGGAGATCGGATCAGGCGCCCTCAGGCCCGGTGACCGGCTTCCCCCGCAGCGGGAGTTCGCGCGGCGGCACGGCATCGCCAACTCCACCGCCACGCGTGTGTACCGGGAACTGGCCCGCCGCGGCCTGACGGTGGGCGAGGTGGGGCGCGGCACCTTCGTCCGCGCGGCGTCTCCGAAGTCCGGTGGTCCCGCTTCCGCGCTCACCGAACCCGCGGGCAACAGGATCGATCTGGAGCTCAACTACCCGGTCGTACCGGAGCAGAGCGCACTCCTCGCCGAAGGACTCGGCGGGCTACTGCGGCCCGACGACCTCGGACACGCCCTGCGGCCGGCCGGTGTGTCCGGCCTCCCGGCCGTCCAGGAGTCCGCCGCCGACATCCTCGCCTGCGGCGGCTGGCGCCCCGCCCCGGCCCGGATCCTGTTCTCGGGCAACGGGCGGCAGGCCATCTCGGCCGTCATGACCGCCCTGGTGCCACCCGGCGCGCGGCTGGGCGTCGAGGAGCTGACGTACCCGGTCGTCAAGGCACTGACCGCCCGGCTCGGCATCACCCTCGTCCCCCTGGCCATGGACGGTGACGGACTGATCCCGGAGGCCGTGGAGGAGGCGCACGCCGCCGCCCCGCTGCACGCCGTCTACGTACAGCCGAGGCTGCACAACCCGCTGTCGTTCTCGATGCCCGCGCGGCGCGTCGAGCTGCTGGCCGACGTACTGCTGCGGCTCGGGATCACCGCGGTCGAGGACGCCGTCTGGGCGTTCCTGCGTGACGAACTGCCGCCGCTCGCCGCCCACGCCCCCGAGCGGATCGTGCTGATCGACAGCCTCTCCAAGCGCGTCGCCCCCGGCCTGACCCTCGGCTTCGTGGTGGCGCCCGACACCCTGGCGAGTGAGATCGCCGCGGCCCTCCGGTCGGGCGGCTGGACCCCCATGCGCTTCGCCCTGGAGGCCGCCCACCGCTGGCAGCGGGACGGCACCATGAGGACGCTGGTGGCGGCCAAGCAGCGGGAAGCGGCGGTACGCCAGGAGATCGCGGCCCGGCACCTCGCCGGTTTCGCCGTGCGGAGCGATCCGCGCTCCTACCACTGCTGGTGGCGGCTGCCCCGTCCGTGGCGCGCGGACACGTTCGTGGCAGCCGCCGCGCGACACGGCATCGGGGTGGTGCCGGCGGCGGCGTTCACCACCGGCCCCCACCACGCCCCCAACGCCATCCGCCTGGGCCTCGCCTCCCCCCACCCGGACGTCCTCTCCCAGGCACTGGGCACCCTCGCGGAACTGGCCCGCTCCACCCCGGAGGACACACTCCCCGACTGACCGACGCCGGGGCGCCGTGGACGAGGCGCCGTGGACGAGGCGTCGCGGCGCTCGTAGCCACGGACCGGGCCCCCGTGCCGCCAGGCGGCGAACGAACGGTATGTCGCTTTCCTCTGCGACGAGTCGCACGGGAGCGGGGCCCCGGCGAAATTTCTTCTCCTGAATTCGCGAAAGTCACCCATCCGGCCCGGCCGTGGCACCGAATTCCCGTTGTGAGGGACGGAGAGAGGGACCCGGTGGGTCCGCGGAGGCCGGTGCGCCCGCGGAGGCCGGTGCGCCCGGCGACCGGCGCCGAGGGCTGTCCGCCGGCCCGGTCGGCGGGGCATGACCGGCGGCGGATCACGGGCCGGTCCGCGGACCACTCGCGCCGCGGCCCTGCGCCGACCCTCATCCGTCCGGGGCCCGGGGAGGGGAAGGAAGAAAACGATGCGAGAACCGTCCGACGCACGGCCCGGCAGGCGGGCGCGGGGCCGGGCAGGCGACATCGACGGCGTGCGGCGCGCCGCCGTCATCGGAGGCGGCGTGGCGGGCCTCACCGCCGCGTACATCCTGGCCCGATCCCACCACGTCACCTTGTACGAGGCCGACGACCGGCTCGGTGGCCACGCCCACACCCACGACCTGACCACGCCCGACGGACGTACGCACCGCGTCGACTCGGGCTTCGTCGTGCACAACCGCCGTACCTACCCGAATCTGCTGCGGCTCTTCCGTGAACTCGGCGTCTCCACACAGGAGTCGGAGATGAGCATGTCGGTGCGGTGCGAGGGGTGCGGTCTGGAGTACGCCGGTGCCCGCGGTCCGCGAGGTCTGCTGGCCCAGCCGCGCAATGCCGTGCGGGCGGCCTATCTGCGCATGCTGGCCGAGGTGCCCGTCTTCCACCGCGGCGCCCGCCTGCTGCTCGAAAGGGGCGGCGCCGACGACACCCTCACCCTGGGCGAGTTCCTCGACCGGGCGGGTTTCTCGGCCTATTTCCGGGCCCACTTCATGACCCCCCTGGTGTCCGCGGTGTGGTCCTGCGACGCGCGGACGGCCCTGCGCTACCCGGCCGCGTACCTGTTCCGGTTCCTCGCGCACCACGGTCTGCTCTCGGTGACCGGCTCACCGGTCTGGCGGACCGTCACGGGAGGCTCCCGCGCATACGTCGACCGGATCGCCGCCCGCCTGTCCGACGTGCGCACCGCCACCCCCGTCCGCCGCGTGCTGCGGCATGTGGACGGTGCCGAGGTGACCGCTCACGACGGGAGCACCGCCTCCTACGACCGGCTGGTCGTCGCCGTCCACCCCGACCAGGCCCTCCGGCTGCTCGGCGACGCCACCCCGCGGGAGAAGGAGGTCCTCGGTGCCTTCCGCTACTCCCGCAACTCCACGCTGCTGCACACGGACACCGCTCTCCTGCCGCGTGCCCCCGGCGCCCGTGCCTCCTGGAACTACCTCATGCCCTCCTGCGGGGCCGATGCCGGCCGGGTCCTGGTCAGCTACGACATGAACCGGCTGCAACGCCTCGACGCCGTCGGCACGTTCGTCGTCACCCTCGGCGGCGAGGACCGCGTCGAGCCGGACCGGGTGCTGGCCCGCATGATGTACGAACACCCCGTCTACACCCCCCGTTCGGTCGCGGCCCAGCACCGGCTGCCCGAACTGAACAACTCCGTCACCGCGTTCGCCGGCGCCTACCACGGCTGGGGCTTCCACGAGGATGGCTGCCGCAGCGGAGTCGAGGCGGCAGCCGCGCTGGGGGTGAGCTGGTGACTCCTCCGCCGGATTCCCCGTACTCCCCTCCGCCTGCCCTGTACCCGTGCACGGTCCGCCATGTGCGCCGCGCGCCCTCTCGGTACGCCCTGCGCCACCGCACCTATCTGTGGCTGGTCGACCTCGACCGGCTCCCCGCGCTGCCGGGCCCGCTCCGCCCGCTGGCGGGATTCCGCGCCGCCGACCACTTCACCGGACGGTCGCCCTCGATCAGGGCCGCGCTCGACGGCTTCCTCACCGAGCACGGCGTCGACCTCGAAGGCGGCCGGGTGACGATGCTCGGGCACGCCCGCGTCCTCGGACATGTCTTCAACCCGCTGACCCTCTACTGGTGTCACGGCCCCGACGGCGCGCTCCGCTGTGTGGTCGCCGAGGTCCACAACACCTACGGCGGGCGGCACGCCTATCTGCTCCACCCCGACGAAACAGGCGCGGCCACGGCCGACAAGGACTTCCACGTCTCGCCGTTCTTCCCCGTCGACGGCCACTACGACATGCGGCTCCCGCTCCCCGGCGAGCGCCTGCGTCTGTCCGTACGCCTGGAGCGGCCCGGCAGCCCGCCCTTCACGGCCACGGTTCACGGCACCCGGCGCGAGGCGACCGTGCCCGTCCTGCTGCGCCTTGTGGCACGCCACCCTTGGTCGACCCTCGCGGTGTCGGCCGCCATCCGCTTCCACGGCATCCGCCTGTATCTGCGGGGCCTGCCCGTCCCATCGCGCCAGAGCCCTGTCCGGCGGATCTTCGTGCGCCCGGAACGCCCGGAACGCCCGGAACACCCGGCACGGCAGCTTGCCGCGTTGTCGGAGTCGTCCGAGCACGTCCGGTCCATCGACGACGCCGATCCTCCGCCCCGCGACGCACCGCACCGCGGTGACATCAGCCGCTCCGCGACGGGCGCCGGCCCCGCCCTCCGGGCGGACGACGCCACTTCGAAGACACGCCCAGGCCACCGCTACCCGGAGAGTCCGACATGACCACGGCCCCGATCCGTCCCCGAGCCCCTCGCACGACCGTTCCTACGGCCGACCCCCGCCGCTGGCCGGACGTCGCCGCCGTACCCAGGTCCTCCTGGCCCGTGCGGGCCGTCACCGAATCCGTCCTCGGGCGCGCGCTGCGGCGCCTGCCCCTGCGGGTGCGATTCGCCGGCGGCGCCACGCTCGGCCGGGGCGGCCCGCTGATAGAGGTGCACGACCCCAAGGCGTTCCACGCCCGAATCGGCAGCCGCGGACTCATCGGCTTCGGCGAGTCGTACATGGCGGGGGAGTGGGACGCCCCGGACCTGGTCGGGGCCCTGACCGTGCTGGCGGCGCACGCGGCGGACCTCGTCCCGGCCACCTTGCAGCGCCTGCGCGCCCTGTGGGCCGTGCGCCAGCCGGCCCGCCAGCGGAACACACCCGACGGCGCCCGGGACAACATCAGCCGCCACTACGACCTGTCCAACGACCTCTTCTCCCTTTTCCTGGACGAGACACTCACCTACTCCTCCGCCGTCTTCCGGGGATTCCCCGCGGACCGGTCGCTGCTGGCCGCCGCCCAGCACCGCAAGATCGACCGGCTGCTCGACCTCGCCGGCGTACGCGAAGGCACCCGCCTGCTGGAGATCGGCACGGGCTGGGGGGAACTCGCCCTGCGAGCCGCCGCCCGCGGCGCGCGGGTCACCTCACTGACCCTCTCCCGGCAGCAGCGCGCACTGGCCCTGCTGCGTGCGGGCGAGGCCGGACTGGCCGACCGCGTCTCCGTCGAACTGCGCGACTACCGCGAAGCGCGCGGCACCTACGACGCGGTGGTCAGCGTGGAGATGATCGAAGCCGTCGGCGCCGAGTTCTGGCCCGTCTACTTCCGCGCCCTCGACGAACGCCTGGCACCGGGCGGCCGGGCCGCCCTCCAGGCCATCACCATGCCCCACGACCGCATGCTGGCCGCCCGCGACACCCACACCTGGATCCAGAAGTACGTCTTCCCCGGCGGCCTCATCCCCTCCACGCGGGCCATCGACCGGACCGTCCGTGACCACACCCGGCTGACCGTCGCCGGTCGCGACGCCTTCGGCGCGCACTACGCAGAGACGCTGCGCCTGTGGCGCGAGAGGTTCACCGAGCGCGCCGACGACGTCGAGGCTCTCGGCTTCGACGAGACCTTCCGCCGCCTGTGGACGTTCTATCTGGCCTACTCCGAGGCCGGATTCCGCTCCGGCTACCTCGACGTCCAGCAGTACCTGTTCACCAAGGAGGACTCCGCCCGATGAGCACCACCCCCACCGCGGTCCGGCACGGCGCCGCGCACCGGCTGGCCGCCCTCACCGAGGAAGCGCTCGGGGGCCCGCTGCCGGTACGGTTGCGCGCCTGGGACGGCAGTGAGACCGGTCCGGCCGGCCCGCCCGTGGTTGTTGTACGCTCCCGGCGCGCACTGCGCCGTCTGCTCTGGCAGCCCGGCGAACTCGGCCTGGCGCAGGCGTACATCACCGGGGAACTCGATGTGGAGGGCGACCTCGCACAGGGACTGCGCGCGATGTGGGCCGCCGCGCGCGAGCGGGGACAGCACGCCCGGCGGCCCACGCTCGCCGACCGGGCCCGCGCCTTCGGCGAGGCGGTTCGCCTCGGTGCCGTCGGCCCGCGCCCGCCCCTACCCGCCTCACAGGCCCGGCCGCGCGGGGCCCTGCACAGCCGGGACCGCGACCGTGCCGCGATCAGCCACCACTACGACCTGTCCAACGACTTCTACCGCCTCCTCCTCGACGACACCATGGCCTACTCCTGCGGCTACTGGCCGGCGGAGCACCCGGACGCCACTCCGGCCGAGGCGCAGCGCGCCAAACTGGAGCTGATCTGCCGCAAGCTCGGCCTCGTCCCCGGCGCCCGGTTGCTGGACATCGGCTGCGGCTGGGGCTCGTTGAGCCTGTACGCCGCCGAGCGGCACCGGGTCGCGGTGACGGCGGTCACCCTGGCGCGGGAGCAGGCGGCCCATGTACGGCGTCAGGTGCGGGAGCGAGGGCTGGAGCACCAGGTCGAGGTCGTCTGCCGGGACTACCGGGACATCACGGGCGACATCGCCGACGGGGGCTACGACGCCGTGGCCACCGTCGAGATGGGCGAGCACGTCGGCGACGCCGAGTACCCGTCCTTCGCCTCGGCTCTGTACCGGCTGGTCCGTCCACGGGGCCGTGTTCTCGTACAGCAGATGTCCCGCGGCACGCGCGCGCCGGGAGGCGGGGCGTTCATCGAGGCGTACATCGCGCCCGACATGCACATGCGGCCCCTGGGCGAGACGGTCGGGCTGCTGGAGGCGGCGGGCCTGGAGGTGCGGTCGGCCGACTCGATGCGCGAGCACTATGTGCGCACCATCAACGCCTGGCACCGCACGCTGGAGGAGCGGTGGGACAACTTCGCACGACTGGCCGGGGAGGAGACCGCCCGCGTATGGCGGCTGTATCTGGTGGGCGGTGCGCTGGCGTTCGAGGAACGGCGCATGGGCGTCGACCAGATCCTCTGTGTCCGGCCCACCCCCGAAGGTGACAGCGGCCTGACAGCCGCGGAGGCGTCCGACTGGTACCGGAACCTGGCGACGCGATGAGCCCGTTCCCCTGGGAGTCGTTCGCGGTGAACCTCGCCTGGGCCGCCGTATCCGCCCTCGCGGTCCTCCTCGTCACCTTCGCGATCGCCCTGCGCACCGGCGTGCACCGGATCGTCGACGCGGCCTGGGGAACCGCCTTCGCGACGGTGGCCCTGGTGACATGGGCGGTCTCCGCGGGCGAGGGCGACCCGGGCCGACGGGCACTGGTCGCCGTTCTCACGGCGGCGTGGGGTCTGCGCCTGACGGCACACATCGCACGCCGTGGCCGCGGCCACGGTGAGGACCCCCGCTACGAGGCCCTGCTCTCCCGCGCGCCGGGCAGCCGCGCCTGGTACGCCCTGTGGAAGATCTACCTCCTCCAGGCCGCCCTGGTGTGGCTGGTGTCCCTGCCCGTCCAGGCCGCCCCGTACGCGCCCGGTCCGCTGTCGGCCCTGGCCTGGGCCGGCGCCTCCGTATGGGCGGTGGGAGTGTTCTTCGAGGCCGTCGGCGACGCCCAGTTGGCCCGGTTCAAGGCCGACCCGGCCAACCGGGGCCGGATCATGGACCAGGGGCTGTGGCGGCTGACCCGGCACCCCAACTACTTCGGCGACTTCTGCGTCTGGTGGGGGCTGTACCTCATCGCCTGCGACGCGGGAACAGCCCCCGCCGCCGTCTCTCTCGTCTCACCCCTGGCGATGAGCGCCCTGCTGATCGAAGGGAGCGGGAAACGCTTGCTGGAACGGCACATGGGCAGTCGCCCGGGGTGGGCCGCCTACGCCGCCCGTACGAGCGGCTTCTTCCCCCTGCCACCGCGCGACGGCCGGGTGAAGGGAGGCCGCACGCGGTGAGAGGTCCCGCACGGAGAGGGACCGCGCGGCCCGTGGACCGGTCGCGCGGCCGGCGCGCTCACGGCTGCGACACGACCGCTCGCCCGCTCGCCACGCATCGAGCGGCCAGGGCCTCTCGTTTGGATCTTGCTGGGCTCGCGTGCCCTGGTGCCGCGCCTCGCGGCGTTGTCGTCGGTCGCCCACGCTCCGCGTGGGCTCCCTCCTCCGCCTTGCGATCCACGGCACCACGCGGACACCAGCCGCTGCCGCGGCGGGCGCTCCCTCA